>JAQWCT010000190.1 GCA_028705785.1 Sulfurospirillaceae bacterium
AAGTTTAGAATTTATGCCAAACAAAGGTGCTAAAATCATCTCTAAAGTCATAGCTTCTGCTGTTGCTAATGGTGGATTTGAACCAGAAGAGGTCATCGTTGCTTCATGTCGTATTGATGCAGGCCCTGTTCTTAAAAGATTCAGACCAAGAGCAAGAGGAAGTGCAAGTGGAATTAGAAAGCCAACTTCTCATGTATTTGTTGAAGTAGCAAAAGCTGCAAAGAAGGAAGACTAAGATGGGTCAAAAAGTAAATCCGATTGGTTTAAGACTTGGTATTAACAGAAATTGGGATTCTAGATGGTTTCCAAGCAAACAAACTTTGGCTGTTAGTATCGGTGAAGATTATAAAATTAGAACATTTTTGAAGAAAGAGCTCTATTATGCTGGCGTGAGTCAAATTTTAATTGAGAGAACTGCTAAAAAATTAAGAGTTACCGTTGTTGCTGCTCGTCCTGGTATCATTATTGGTAAAAAGGGATCAGATATTGAGAAGCTAAGAGCAAAACTCAACAAGCTTATCGATAAAGATGTTAATGTTAATATCAAAGAAGAGAGACGCCCTCAAGCATCAGCGCAACTTTGTGCTGAGAATGTTGCTATGCAACTAGAAAGACGCGTTGCTTTTAGAAGAGCTATGAAAAAAGTCATTCAAGGTGCTCAAAAATCTGGCGCAAAAGGTATCAAGATTTCTGTTTCAGGAAGACTTGGTGGTGCTGAGATGGCAAGAACTGAATGGTACTTAGAAGGACGCGTTCCTCTTCATACTTTAAGAGCAAAAATTGATTATGGTTTTGCAGAAGCACATACAACATACGGTGTTATCGGTGTTAAAGTATGGATCTTTAAAGGTGAAGTTTTAGTCAAAGGACTTGCTCCTGAGAAAGAAGAGCCAGCTAAAGAAAGAGACGCGGCTAGAAAACCAAAGAGAAGAGGTAAAAACTAATGTTAATGCCTAAAAGAACCAAATACAAAAAGCAGATGAAAGGCCGTAACCGCGGTGAAGCCAGCAGTGGCGCTTCAATCTCTTTTGGTGAAATCGGACTAAAAGCTGTTGAAGCTGGAAGAATTGATTCTCGTCAAATTGAGGCTGCAAGGATTGCATACACAAGACATGTTAAGCGTCAAGCGAAAACTTGGATTCGTGTATTCCCAGATAAACCTCTTACAGCTAAGCCTATCGAAACAAGGATGGGTAAAGGTAAGGGTTCAGTAGATAAGTGGGTTATGAATATTAAGCCTGGTAGAATTATTTTTGAAATGGCGGGTGTTTCTGAAGAATTAGCGCGTGAAGCGTTGACACTTGCAATGCACAAATTGCCTTTCAAAACCAAGATTGTAACTCGAGAGAGCGAAAATGAAGTATATTGATTTAAATAGCAAAAGCGCATCTGAGCTTTTGGAGTTATTGAAAGAAAAAAAGGTTCTTTTGTTTACATTAAAACAAAAGTTAAAAACAATGCAACTGACTAATCCAAATGAGATTAAAGAAGTTAGAAGAGATATCGCTCGTATTAATACGGCTATTTCTGCTCAAGTAAGGAGTAACTAATGGCTTTAAAACGAGAGATTCAAGGCGTAGTTGTTCAAAAAGCGGGCGATAAAACGATCACTGTTTTGGTTGAAAGACGCGTTATGCATCCAAGATACCGTAAGTTTGTTAAGCGTTTTAAAAAATATTTAGTCCATGATGAGAGCAATACCGTTAAAGCTGGTGACACAGTAAGCGCTATCGAGTGCAGACCCCTTTCAAAAAGAAAGTCTTTTAGACTTAACGCAATTGTTAAAGTGGGAGTAGAATAATGATACAAAGTTTTACAAGATTAGCCATAGCTGACAACAGCGGTGCTAAAGAAATCATGTGTATTAAAGTTCTTGGTGGCAGTAAGCGTCGTTATGCAACTGTTGGCGATGTTATCGTGGCTTCTGTCAAAAAAGCGTTACCAAATGGTAAAGTGAAAAAAGGACAAGTTGTTAAAGCGGTCATCGTTAGAACACGAAAAGAAATTCAAAGAGAAAATGGTTCATTGATTCGTTTTGACGAAAATGCAGCGGTTATTCTTGATAATAAAAGAGAGCCAATCGGTACAAGGATTTTCGGACCAGTTGGTCGTGAAGTTCGTTATGCTAACTTCATGAAAATCGTATCTTTGGCACCGGAGGTACTATAATGGCGACTAAGATGAAAATTAAAAAAGGCGATACTGTTAAAGTTATCGCGGGCGACGACAAAGGCAAAGAGGCTAAAGTAATTCAAGTACTTCCTAAGAGCTCACAAGTTGTTGTAGAAGGCTGCAAGATCGTAAAAAAAGCAATCAAGCCAAACGATAACAACCCAAAAGGTGGTTTCGCAAATCTTGAAAAGCCAATTCATGTCTCTAATGTAGCTAAAGTAGAGGGTAAATAATGAACAGATTGCAAGAAAAATTAAATACTGAAGTAAAACCAGTATTGGTCAAAGAGTTTAATATTGCTAATCCTATGCTAACACCTGCCATTGAAAAAATCGTTATCAGCGTTGGTGCTGGTGAAGAGGGTAAAGATACTAAGTTGATGCAAAATGTTGCTGATACTATCTCTTTAATTGCAGGACAAAAAGCGGTAATTACGATGGCTAAAAAATCAGTTGCTGGTTTTAAAGTTAGAGCTGGTTATCCAGTTGGCGTAAAAGTTACTTTACGCAACGAGAGTATGTATGCCTTTTTAGACAAACTTATCTCTGTAGCACTTCCTAGGGTGAAAGACTTTAGAGGCGTTCCAAGATCTGGTTTTGACGGAAGAGCAAACTACAATTTTGGTTTGAATGAGCAATTGATGTTTCCAGAAGTTGAATATGATAACATCATGAAAACTCACGGAATGAATATTACAATCGTAACAACTGCTAGCAACGATAAAGAGGCCTTTAGACTTCTTGAGCTTGTTGGTTTGCCGTTCGCAAAAGGTAAATAAGATGGCTAAAAAATCAATGATCGCAAAGGCTAAAAGAGAGCCTAAGTTCAAAGTAAGAGCATATACTAGATGTCAGATTTGTGGACGACCACATGCTGTTTATAAAGATTTTGGTATATGTAGAATTTGCCTTAGAAAAATGGCAAATGAAGGTCTGATCCCAGGCCTTAAAAAAGCAAGTTGGTAAGGAAATAAACTATGATTAATGATCTAGTAGCAGATTCTTTAACGAGAATTAGAAATGCATCGATGAGAAAGCTTGATGTCACAAAATTAATGCATTCAAAATTGGTTGAAGCAATTTTAGTTATTTTCCACAATAAAGGTTATATCGAAAGTTTTAACGTTATTGAAGAGGGTCCTAAAAAATTTATCAATGTTGTTTTGAAGTATGATGCCAAAGGCACACAAGTGATCAACGAAGTTAAAAAAATCTCTAAACCTGGACGAAGAGTCTATAAAGGTTGTGATGAGATTAAACGCTTTAAAAATGGTTATGGTACCATCGTGGTAAGTACATCAAAAGGTGTTTTAAGTAATGACGACGCACACAAAGCAGGTCTTGGTGGTGAAGTTGTTTGTAGCATTTGGTAGTTAACTGTTCTTTTATGGTATTCGATATCCATTCTAAGATATGTAAGCTTATCGTAGACAAGTAAAGGAAAAATAGTATGTCTCGTATTGGTAAAAAGCCTATTAAAATACCTGCTGGAATTGATGTTTCAGTTGATGGTGCAGTAATAGCATTTAAAAAAGGAAGTGTTCAAAAAACTTTGGACACTAAGGGAAATGTTGGCGTAACAGTTCAAGATGGCGAAATTGTTTTTACATGTAAAGGTACTGATAGACAAAGCAGTGCTTTTTGGGGAACATACCGCTCATTGGGTCAAAACATCATCACAGGTTTAACTGAAGGCTTTAAGAAGCAATTGGAAATCAATGGTGTTGGATATAGAGCTGCTGTAAATGGAAATGTACTTGAGCTTCAGCTTGGTTATTCTCATCCTATCAATTATGAATTCCCTGCGGATATTCAGATCACAGTTGAAAAAAATGTGGTTTCTATTGTAGGTGATGATAAACAAGTGGTAGGTCAGATTGCTGCCGAAATTAGAAGTTTTAGAGAACCAGAGCCGTACAAAGGCAAAGGTGTTAAATATTCTGATGAAACTATTATCCGTAAAGCCGGAAAAACTTCCAAGAAGTAGGGGTAAGAGATGAAAGCAAATATACTAAAACGCAAACTTGCACTAAGAGTTAAGCGTAAAAAAAGAGTAAGAGCGGATATATCTGGCACGAGTGAACGACCAAGAATTTCTTTCTTCAAGTCAAATAGATTTATTTATGCACAAGCGATTGATGATGTAAATTGCGTTACTTTGGCAAGTGTAGATGGAAAGAAGCTGGGTTTAAATGCGAGCAAGAATAGCGCAGTTGAAATGGCTAAAGTTTTTGCAGAAGCATTAAAGGCTAAGAATTTGACTAAAGTTGTCTATGATAGAAATGGTTATTTGTATCATGGCGTTGTTGCTGCTTTTGCAGACGGCCTTAGAGAAAACGGCATAGCGCTGTAGAGAAAATAAGAGGAAAACGATTCAATGGAAAAATACAACAGAGAAGAGTTTGAAGAAGCTATCGTTAACATCGGCCGTGTGACAAAAGTTGTCAAGGGTGGTAGACGCTTTAGATTTACAGCGCTTGTTGTCGTTGGAAATAAAAAAGGTCTTGTTGGCTATGGTTTTGGTAAAGCTAAAGAGGTTCCTGATGCAATTAGAAAAGCAGTTGATGATGCATTTAAAAATATCGTTAAAGTAAACATCAAAGGTTCGACGATTGCGCACGATGTAGAAGTTAAGTTCAATGCAAGTCGTATTATTCTTAAACCAGCTAGTGATGGTACCGGCGTTATCGCTGGTGGTGCAACGCGCCCCGTCGTAGAACTTGCAGGTATTAAAGATATTTTGACGAAGTCATTAGGCTCAAACAATGCTTCAAATGTGGTAAGAGCAACAATTAAAGCTCTTAGCATGATTAAAAGCTAAGGAGTAATTTATGGCATTAGATAATCTTACACCAGCAGAAAACTCTACACATAAGATTAAACG
>JAQWCT010000191.1 GCA_028705785.1 Sulfurospirillaceae bacterium
CTTTGGGATAAATCCCCTTACATGTAAAGCATTCATAAAGAGAGCGAAGTCTAGTTTGATAAGAAAAATAGACTTTGCCGTAAAAAAGAAGATGGAAGTCAATTTATGAGGTAGGCGCAAACGATGCATCGCAATGGCTATGGCAAATTCATCTTTATCCGAAAAAAGCATGAGAATAAAAAGTAAAATAAAATTTGACCGCAAAAAAACCAATAGTGCAAGATCATAGTTTTTTTGCCAAAGCATACTTAACACAACGATGGCGATGAGGGTATTGAGAAAAAAAAGTCGCTTAAAGATATGCCAAAGTGACGCTTTTTGTATCCAACCAACTATAAGGAGTGGCAGAAGCATGGATGCATAAAGATGTTCTTGTAATGCCACGACGGTGCTGTACAACAGTGCTAAAAGAAGTGCCGTTGTTGGCGCTATGCGTGGCGAGGTTTGCGTTTTATCCAATACAGTACTCCAAAGAAAAAGACAATTATAACCAATCCTAAGAGCATTTTATCCAAAGGCGTGTCGGATGGTAATACTTTAGCCTCTTCTTTGGTATGACTTTGCGCCACATAATGTGTTTGTGTTTGATGCCCCATACCCGCTTCAACAATAATATCAAATTCAGCAGAGGGCAATTTTGCTGAAGCTTTGCCCTCATCATCGGTTGCAAAGGCTAAAAGCTCTTTTTGGTTCGCATCTAAGAGCTTTACGGTACACTGTTTACAAGGCGAAGATTTGGTGAAATAACTCTGAACGAAGAGTTTTCCCTCTTCATCGTAGGCAAAAAGGTTGATTTTATGTGCCCACACACTTGTGAATACAAGAAGACTAAGCAGCCCGATGCGTCACATACTGCTCCTTTACATGTAAAAGATGCGGTGAGACTTTTTCAATGAAACGAAGCGCAAAAAGTGTGATAGATCCCTCGATAAACATCACGGGTAAGTGTGCTAGTAATGCTACTTTTGCGGCATCCACAAACGCGTCGCCATTGAGGGCTAGAGTGAGTGAAAGCAAGAAAGCAGAAAGGGCCAACGGAACAAAGCCTATTAAAAACCAGAGTATATCTTTTTGCCAACGGTTGGATGAGGGAAGCATAAAAAGCCAATAGCCAATCAGCGTGGGTGTGGCAAGATTGAAGAGATTGATACCGAGCGTTGTGAGTCCGCCAAAACCAAAAAGAACGCCTTGAAGTAAAAGAGCAACAAAGATAGCGATAAAAGCCCTAAAGCCTAGCATGGCTCCCACAATACCACCCAAGACGAGATGCACTGAAGTGGGGCCGATGGGAACATGAACAAAAGAGGCTAAAAAGAAAAGTGCCGAAAGAACAGCCGTTTTAGGAATTTCGTCATCTTTGAGTGTTTTAAATGCATAAAGGGTAAATACAGCCGAAACGACTGTACCACCGATTAAAATCTCAGGTCTGAGTAAGCCTTCACTGAGGTGCATTTTATTTCATTGCCTCAGTTTTGAGCCAAAGTACAGCGCCCAATTCGACAGGGTAGCTTTTACCATCTTTTTTAATTTTTTCATCATCATCCATTAAAGCTGCAAATCCCCACCATCCATCAGTCGGGAGTGCCACATGAAAGACACCGTTTTTATCGGCTTTGTAGACTTGTGTGATATACATTTCATTGGGTGCTTTGAGCCCTTTGGTATTGTAAAACTCTACTTCCACTTCAGCATTAGGAACGGGTTTGCCTTTGTAGAGCACTTGGGCGCTAAACAAATTACCTGCATAGAGTGAATAGGGACGAGAAAGTGGGATGATTTCTGCTTTTAAACCGATAGGTTTATCCCAACCCTCACCTGAACCAAAGGCATCTACAATCGTTTTGGTTTGATGACGGATAAATTTCTCTTCTGCAGGCTCAAAATAAGGCACAGGATCGACATAAAACTGATACACTCCTGGTTCTTTAATGGCATATTCGCTCTTCCATGTGTGAAGTTTGTTTTTTTCGACAGCTTGTAATGAGCTTAAAAGTGATGTTTTTTTGCCCTCCATAAAAACGCCCGCTTCTTTAGGCTTTTGCATATCCATGAGCTGCTGCTCAAATGGATGAGTAAATTCATATTGAATGGAAACTTTCGTATTCCCACCTTGCTCGATAACACTCTTATCTGTCATAACAGTTTGAAAATGTGCAAACAAAGATGATGCACAAACAATGGAAGCCAATAATACTTTCATACGAATACTCCTCTTAAATAATACTGAACTAAATTTGGTATTATTGTGACATGTTACAGATAAAGAGGAACTTAAAAAGAGGTGTTTAAAAAGTTGAGAGTTTTACATGTAAAGCTTCAAGAGCGTCTAAAGTTGCCCTCTCATCAGCATTATCGAGGGTTATATCAATGTGCCGTGGTTTTTTATACACAAGATCATAATACTCAATCAATAGTATTTTCGCTACTTCCGCAAGATTGCCCTTTTCATATGCGCTTATAACTTCTTCTTTAACACTTTTCTTAATATAAGGTGCAATCATCTGCATCGATTGGTCAAAAAACAGAGGTGTAATATCATGATAATCTTTTAATATTCTCTCCACGCGTTGCGTAAGTGGTGCTGTAATCTCTACTCTATATCCTTGTGACATTCGTTCATGCAAAAGGGCTGGAACGATGCATTTGCCCATTCGCTTACTCTCTGCTTCAATGAAAATCGTGGCACTTGGATCAATTTTAGATAAAATTTCGCATAAACTATTTTCAAAAGCTTTTTGACTCGGTTGTGCCCCTTTGATGTTTCCAAAGCTAGACCCTAGATGATTGGCAAGCTTTTCAAGATCGATGGAAGGCTTAAGAGATTGCAAAAGCTCACTTTTTCCACAGCCCGTATTGCCACCAAGGACGATGAAACGGTGATGGGGTAAGTTTTCAAGATAGGTTAGCACATGAAAACGATATTGTTTATAGCCACCTTGAAGTCGGTAGACTTGATAGCCAATATGCGAGAGAATAATCGCGATAGAGCTAGATCTTAGCCCTCCTCTAGCGCAATAGATGCCAATTTTAGAGCCTATTTTGTACTCTTTTGCGATTCGTTCAAGGTGAGATGCTACATTTTGGCAAATGTAACGAGCACCTAGTATTTTTGCATCATTGCGTGAGACTTGTTTGTAGAGTGTGCCGATTTCTTGATGTTCTGCGTCATTTAGGGCATAAAAGTTTTGAGCATTTGGAATGTGGGATTCACAAAATTCTTTGGGACTTCGCGCGTCAATTAAAAGATCAAACGCTGATTTTTGGAAGATAAAGGCATCAATTTCGAGCTCAATTAGCATGTAAGATACTCAGGAACGAGTCCTTTAAGATGGGTATAAATTTTTTCAAAATCGGTTCCATAGACTCTCGTGTCGGCGATGGTAGTAATAAAATTAGTATCGCCTATCCAGCGGGGAATAACATGGTAGTGAATATGTTCCGCAATGCCTGCTCCGCCGCTTTTACCAAGGTTCATGCCCAAGTTTACACCCTGTGCACCAAAACCCTCTTTAAGCATTTTTACACAGCGTTGCACGATAAAAGAGAGATGCAGCCACACTTCAGATTCTAGTGCCTCAACTGCATCGGTATGATGATGTGGAATCACCATAAAATGCCCAGGTGTGTAAGGATAGCGGTTCATCACGATAAAACAGTATTCATCTCGATACAAAACATGGTGCTTTTCATCGAGCTTAGGCGAGTTTGAGATGTGACAAAAGACACAGCCCTCCGTTTTTTCACTAAAATAAGCATCACGCCATGGAGCGTACATGTAATCCATTTAATCAACTTTTTTAAAAGCTTCAAGAGCCGTTTGAATATCGGGTTGGCGCATAAAATACTCGCCAATTAAAAAGGCATCCGCACCGATTTTGCTTAAGTGTTGAATCGTCTCTTTGTCATTCAATCCGCTTTCTGCTACGATAATTTTTCCTTGTGGAATGAGTGGCATTAATTTTTCGGTTAAACTCATGTCCATCTCAAAAGTTTCAAGGTTTCGGTGGTTAATTCCGATGATATTTGCGCCTGCAAAGATGGCTTTTACCAAATCTTCTTTGTCATGGATTTCGACTAAAACTTCAAGTCCTAGTCGTAATGCATACTCTAAAAGGTGCTTGAGTTCTGCTTTGGAGAGCGCTTTTGCGATAAGCAAGATAAAATCAGCGCCATAAACAACAGCCTCAAGGATTTGATATTCATCAATAATAAAATCTTTACGCAAAAGAGGCGTGGGCACATAACGGCGAATTTGGGTTAAATACTCCAAATTTCCTTGAAAATAATGAGGTTCTGTTAAAACAGAGATAGCATCCGCTCCACCTAGCTCATACGCTTTAGCAATGATAAGGGGGTCAAAATCAGCTTTAATCACTCCCTTACTCGGGCTTGCTTTTTTGACTTCTGCTATAATGCGGTAAGGATTTTGTGGGGTTGCTTTGAGATGTGGTTTGGGATCTCTGGGCATAAAAGGATTGAAAGCAAGGCTTCGTCCTAGCCAATCCATCGTATATTCTTTCTTTTTTTTCTCTAAATCATCTTTGGTTTTGAGGATAATTTCATCTAGTATCATTGTTTCTCTTTCAAACATTTTTTAATCGCTTCAAAGTGTACGGCTACTTCTTCTTCGTAAATATTTTCACCAAAATATTTCATAATTTCATAGGCTTGTGCACATTCGCCTAATTTATAAAGTCCCCATGCGAGAGAATCGAGATAATAAGGTGAGTTTGGCTCAAGCTTTAAGGCTTCTTGCACCAAAAAGAGACCTTTTTTGATGTCAATATCGTGGTCGATGAGTAAATACCCATAATAATTGAGATAAACAGAATCTTGAATGGTAAGGATAACTTGTTCAAATTTCTTAGAAATCGACTGTAAAACTTCTATTGAAAGCTGATTTTTGTTGAGTTCATACTCATAAATAGCCATTTTACCGAGGTAATCAGCATTTTTTGTCTCTTCGTAGAGTTTAGAGGCAAGATTAAAAGCATCAGAAAACCGTTTTTGTGTTGCGTAAATTTCTAAAAGCGTATTTTGACCGTGGTTACTTTT
>JAQWCT010000192.1 GCA_028705785.1 Sulfurospirillaceae bacterium
ACTAAATTACCTTTATGGGATAAAAGCATTTCAAACAATTCTATCTCTTTTTGAGTAAGTACAATAGCCGTTTGATTTTGTATCAATACCTTATTCTCATAATCATAAACATTTTGCTTATCAATGTGAATAATAGTTTTAGATTTTTCAAGCAAAATAGTGGCACTTGCTTCCAATAATCTTGTTAAATCTCTCTCTTTTATGGGTTTTACAATATATTCTACCAATGAGAGCTTGATAGATTCAAGTAAAAAATCTTGATCGGTATAGGCACTGGTCACGATAATAGGTATATGATGATTTTCTTTCCTAATTTTTTTAATCAGTTCAAGACCATTCATTTTAGGCATCTTAATATCAGTGATAATAATATCAGGATGTTGGTTTTGATAAATAAAAAATGCCTCTTGTCCGTCACCTGCTGTATAGACTTGGTTAACATACAAGAGCAAAACTTTAGCAAAACTAGCACGCAAGTGTTCCTCATCTTCGACCAATAAAATAGAACTATTTTTTAAAATTAACTCTGTTTTTTTTAACACACCATCCCCCCTAAAAGGACAATTATAACACGAAAACAGATACAATACCATTTTTGGCAAGGAAGAATAATGATTAAAACAGTCAATTTCACGCAACGCTATGTCTTAGCCCTTGCTATTATTGCTTTACTCTCTGTCCTTGCCTACTATAATCTTAATCATCTCATCTCTAGCCAATCAAACGATGGTAAAACTATTGATACCAGCAGTAGACAAGGTATTCTCTCTCAACAAATCGCTCTTTATGCCATCTACTATAAAACAGACAATTTACAAAATAGCATCAAAAGCATGGAAGACTCTCACAATCTCCTTATCTCTTTTCCTATGTCTGATGAGCTTAAAAAAATCTATTTTGCAGACCCGATTTTGCTTGATGACAAAGTGAAAAAGTTTCTTTTTCATGCCAAACGCTTTCAAGAAAATCGTGATGGGAGAAGCTTGACCTATATATTGCAAAACTCACAAGGGTTATTACAACATTTGGAAAAAGCAGCCTCTATTTATGTTGCCAACGCTGAAGCCAATACCGAAAAGCTTAAACAAGTAGAGTTGTTGATTTTTATTTTAACACTTGTAACACTTGGCTTTGAAGCACTCTTTATTTTCAAGCCTGCCAATAAAAAAATTACCGAGGATACACAAGAGATTATTCGGCAAAAAGATTACTCAAACGCCGTTATCGAGTCAAGTACTAATGCTATTATTACGCTTGATGCAAATCTAAGAATTCAAACCTACAATCAAATGGCAGAGACTATTTTTGGATATTCTAAAGCTGAAATGCTTAACCAGTTATCTTTTGGAAAAATTATTCCTAAAGAACATGTGGCAATGCAAAAAGAAGGTATTTTTCATTTTATCAGCATTCTAGAAAGCGAGAATAGAAAAGAACCTCATGAAATTGAAGCTATCAATAATCAGGGTCAAACACTACCTATTAGAATTTCTTTTGGTGTGAGTGGGAAAGATAATGATATTCTTATTGTTGCTAGTATTCAAGATATTTCCAAAGAAAAGCTCAAAGACAAAATCATGATTCAACAAGGAAAATTCGCAGCACTTGGTGAGATGATCGCTATCATCGCACATCAATGGAGACAGCCATTGGCACAATTAAGCTTCAACTGTCTTTATATACGAAAAAAACTGACTGACCTAGAACTGATTAAAGAAACTGAAAAAAATGAAGAAATTATTCAATTTATGTCAGAAACGATCACTAACTTTGAAAATTTTTATAAAAAAACAGATAACGCTATTTTTCATCCAAATACATCCATTGAACAAGCTATCAAACTGGTTGAATCTTTATTAAAACTTAATGAAATAAAGTTAATTAAAAATATAGACTCCAATATCAAAATTTATGGGAATTCTAATAGTCTAGCTCAAGTTGTTCTATCCATTGTTCAAAATACAATTGATATTATTCGCACTTCTCATATTCAAAATCCTTTTATTTCTATTGAACTTCATTCTACTCAAGATTCTATTATCTTAACTATTTTGGATAATGCTGGTGGTATTAAGGTCATCCCCATAGACGATATTTTCAAGCCTTTTCATAGCAATCAAAAGCGACCATCGACTGGAATAGGGCTTTATATGTCAAAACTGCTCATTGAAAATCAGTTTCATGGAACGATTACCGCAAACAATGTTGACACTGGTGCTGTCTTTACTATACAACTTCCTTATTATTTTCATATTATCTAAACAATAATTTTTTCAGATAATAAAATAGCGACTCAAAAGAAACCTGAAGTATTATAGAATTTCATTGAATACATCAAAATGTTAAATATGTGTTAAAGATAAGGGAATAAAGTGCCCTCTTAATAACATTTATTTGACCAAATCTCGTGTTTTCAAAGGAGGAAATATGGAAAAAGGTTTTAAACAATTTTCATCTCTTTTACTCACAAGTACACTTTTAGCAACGGCTTCAATGGCTGCGGGGGAAGGTACTTTAGATAAAGTGATGAAAGAGAGAGGTTTGTCCGAAGCAGATGTCGTTCGTGCTGCAAAGACTTACAATCCAACGGGTGTTCATGATAAATACATGGTATTTAGCTCAGGCGGGCAATCTGGACAAATGCTAGTATATGGTGTTCCTTCCATGAGGATCTTAAAATATATCGCTGTATTTACGCCAGAACCTTGGCAAGGATATGGTTTTGATGAAGAGAGTAAAAAAGTTTTAGATCAGGGTAAAATCCGTGGTAAAGACATCACTTGGGGTGACACACACCATCCATCACTCTCTGAAACAGATGCTAAAGCAGATGGAAAGTGGCTTGTTATCAATGATAAAGCCAATCCTAGAATTGCCGTTATCGATCTTAAAGATATGGAAACGAAACAGATTGTTGTTAACCCTGTTTTCAAGTCTGAACATGGTGGATCTTTCTTTACTCAAAATTCAGAATATATCATTGAAGCAGCACAATACGCCGCTCCATTTGATAACAACTACCATCCTATCGAAGACTATAAAGAGACCTATCGTGGTGGCGTAACACTGTGGAAATTTGATCCAAAAGCAGGACGAATTCAACCAAAAGATTCTTACACACTCGAGTTACCTCCTTATATGCAAGATTTAAGTGATGCGGGTAAAAATGTCAGTCATGGCTGGGGATTTACCAATTCATTTAACTCAGAAATGTATACTGGTGGTATTGAAGTAGGTATGCCACCTAATGAAGCGGGTATGAGTAGAAGCGATACCGATTATCTCCATGTCTATGACTGGAAAAAATTGGCAGAACTGGCTAAAGACCCTAAAAATGTTAAAATCGTCAATGACCATAAAGTTATTCCTATGGAAGTTGCCATCAAAAATGATGCACTTTTCTTAATTCCAGAACCAAAATCTCCACATGGTGTTGATGTTGACCCAACAGGTGAATACATCGTTGTGTGTGGAAAACTTGACACACATGCATCAGTCTATAGTTTTTCAAAGATTCAAGCTTTGATTAAAAGTAAAGACTATGCAGGTAAAGATCCTTATGGTATACCTATCCTTGATATGAAAAAAGCACTTCATGGACAAGTAGAACTGGGACTGGGACCATTGCATAATCAATACTCCAATGTTGATGGCGAAATCTATACTTCATTGTATGTTGACTCACAAGTTGTTAAATGGAACTTCAAAACCCTTAAAGTTTTAGACAGAGTTAATGTTCACTATAACATCGGACATCTTTGTGGTATGGAAAGTAACACAGCTGATCCTCAAGGTGATTATATCATCGCATTGAACAAACTTTCTATCGATAGGTTTGCCAATGTTGGACCGTTGCACCCTCAAAATCACCAGTTGATTGATATCAAAGGTGGCAAGATGGATATGTTAGTGGATATGCCTATTCCTTTAGGTGAGCCTCATGATGCCGTAGCCATTCGTATCAGTAAGCTACATTCAGAAGTTCGTTACCCTATGGGAACAAACTCACGAACAGGAGAACAGCATCCAGGTAAAACATTGGCTGGACAAGAGAGAATTGAGCGTAAAGGTAATGATGTTACCGTTTATGCGACATTGGTTAGATCTCATATCAACCCAGAGCGCATTACGGTGAACAAAGGTGACAATGTTACGATTTATATGACCAATCTTGAACGAGCACAAGATGAAACACATGGATTTACGGTAGATAACTACAATGTTCATGCTTCAGTTGAACCAGGTAAAGTATCAACTGTGAAATTTAAAGCAGATATGGAAGGGGTATTTCCTTACTATTGTACGGAATTTTGTTCAGCACTTCACCTTGAAATGATGGGTTATTTGATGGTCAAAGATCCAAACAAAAAATATGAAAGTATCCAAAAACTCAAAATGGCAACCATGAGCCAAGAACAACTCAAAGCTGAATATGACAAAACGGTCGCGGTTAACACTGCAACGGACGCGGTCATCCAAAGCGTTGTGAAGTTCCTCAAAGAGAACCATTATGAAAAACACGAAGTCGTTAAAAACCTCGTAACCGATGCACTTGACCAATATGGCAAAATTCCTGAGCAGAAAAAGCTCTCTGATGCTGCTGTTAAATCCGGTGATTTTGAGAAAGCTGTCTTGTTTGAAAATATGATCTGGCAGTATATGGTCAAAACTGCGGATGTTGGTATTCGTGCCAAAGATTCACTTGTCAGACTTGTCGCGACCAAACAAACACCAGAAGCCTCTAAAGGTGAAATTGCCTTCAATGAAGGTGGTTGTTCAGGTTGTCATGTTATCGGAAAAGTAAGCTCAGGTCCTGATTTAACAGGTGTTTTAGGTCGTCATGAAAATGGCGATAAGTGGGTAGCTGATTTTATCAAAAATCCAGAGCACAAGTATAACGACCCTTATGTTAAAGCAATGATTGACTACTTTAACTTAAGAATGCCAAATCAAAACATGAAAGATTCTGAAGTTCAAAATATTATTCACTATCTCAAATGGATTGATAGTAACGCTAACTTGTTCTAGCCTACACAAACCAACAA
>JAQWCT010000014.1 GCA_028705785.1 Sulfurospirillaceae bacterium
TCTTGGAACATTGCCGATGTATCGACCTTTGTATTCTTTGTTTTTATCAATCTTATAGCTTGTATAAGTTGAATCATCAACTTTAAGATTTGTAATCAAAGCATTAAACGCTTCAAGGCCATTATCCGCAATGATTTTAGCTTCTAGCATACGACAAGCTGTTCGTCCAAGTGTTGAAGCGACTGCTGTGATAGGAAGACCTGTATCTTTTAAGAATTGATTAACAACGGTTTGTACACGCTTGTTACCTAATGCATAGTTAACAACGATATTAGCCAATGGTCCAACTTGAAGTGGTTTTCCATCATATCGTGGAGCTTTAATCCATGTATATTTACCGTTTTCATCGATAACTTTAGTAGGAGCTAAAACACCTTTATCATTGATAGTTTGACCATCTTTGAAGCCTGTGTAATTAGGATCTTGTTTACCTTCATATGGGTGAAGTGCTGCATTGTCTTTATACCAAGCACGGGTTGCTTCTTCAGTAATTTTGCTCTCATCAAGTGGATGTACTTTAAATGGTTTACCTGTTACCAAATTGATAACATCTTCTCCAAACATAACACCACTTTCAAATAAGAACTCTTTAGAATTAAGTTGGAATTCTTTGTAAGTGAAAAGATTTGGTACACCAAGTCCTGCATTGACACTCGCTTCGCCTGCATATGCTTTTCCAGCCATAACAACATCTGGATAATAAGCACGATTGACAAATGCTGCAATCTCTTTAAATTTCGTTAAAAATTCACCTAAACGGGATGGAGTTTGTAAATCCATAATACATGTAACACCACCAACGCTTAAACTTTGTGGGTGGGGTTGTTTTGCACCAAAGATAGCCATCATCTGTGCCGCAACTCTTTGTAGTTCTAGTGCTTTAAGATAATGCGAAACAGCGATCAAGTTTTGCTCAGGTGTCAATTTGTAAGTTGAGTGTCCCCAGTATGCGTTAGCGAATGGTCCAAGATGACCTTTTTTAACGAATTCCGCTACTCTCTTTTGAGCTGCCACCAAGTCATCAGCACCACATGCCATAGGAGCATCTGTATACTTAAATGCTTCGACAGCCGCTTTATGTGGATCAGCTTTAAGTGCAGAGACAACATCTACCCAGTCAAGTCCATGTAAGTGATAGAAATGAACAGGGTGATCATGCAAGAAGAGTGCACAGTTCATCAAAGTTCTTACTAATTTTGCATTGAGTGGTGGTTCAATTCCAAGGGCATCTTCAACAGCAACGATACCTGCTTTGTAATGTGAGTAAGTACAAACACCACAAATTCTTTGTGTAAAGAAACCTGCATCTCTTGGATCTCTACCTTTTAAAATGGTTTCAATTCCTCTCCAAAGCGTAGCGGATGAATATGCCTCCGTAACAACATTGTTGTCATCTACGATAACCTCAACTCTCAAGTGCCCTTCAATTCTAGTTATAGGGTCAACTACTATTCTTTTGCTCATTCAATTATCCTTAACTATTATTCTTCGGAACTTTTGCCGCCACCCTTAACCGCAGCGATTGCAGCATGAGCAGCAATACCTACAGCTGTAGCAGTCAACAATGCAACACCCACTTTATCCGCAGTTTTATCTGCACCCTCGCCATAGACTGTATTATAGAGTCTATCGCCAAGAGGAGACTCAAATGGTCCCATATTGTCCCAAAAATCTGGTTCAGAACAACCAATACAACCATGTCCTGCTTGAACTGGCCAAGAAGTATGTTGGTTAAATCTCTCACGAGAACAGTTGTTGAAAGTATAAGGTCCTTTACAACCAACTTTATAAAGACAGAAACCTTTTTTAGCGCCTGCATCACCAAATTCTTGAACGAATTCACCTGCATCAAAGTGTCCACGACGCTCACAAAGATCATGGATTCGAATACCATAAGCCCATTTTGGACGATAGTACGCATCAAGTGCTGGTAGGGTTCCAAAAAGAATATAATGAAGGACATTGCCCACAATATTTTTCTCACTTGGAGGACATCCTGGAACATTGATAACTGGTTTGTTTGTCACTTTACTAAGAGGTTGTGCATTGGTTGGATTAGGATGAGCCGCTTGAATACCACCAAAACTTGAACAAGATCCAATCGCAAAGATAGCAGCAGCAGCATCAGCCGCTTTTTTAGCACTAGCTTGTCCTGTTTGTCCGTGAGGCCCAATGGTTAAGAAGTTACCACCATTACCAGTAGGAATACCACCTTCAACCATAAGAATAAATTTACCCTTATACTTCTCTATTGCACTCTCAAGATTATGCTCAGCTTGCCATCCAGCCGCCGCCATAAGTGTCTCATGATACTCTAATGAGATATAGTCAAAGATAAGACTATCGATGGTAGGTGCATCAGTTCTAAGTAAACTCTCACTACAACCTGTACACTCTGCCATATGTAACCAAACGACAGGAAGTCGGTCTGTTAACTCAGCAGCTTGCGCCATCAATGGTGTAAACTCAGAAGGCAATGATAACATTGCTGTTACTCCCGCTGCCCACTTCATAAAATCTCTACGGCTGATGCCATTTTCTTCCATCAGTAACGCAATAGATTTGTCCTCTTTCATGCGAGGGAACTTCTCAAGTTTGCTGAGCCTATCAGCAAGACTTTGGTACAGTTTCGCGTGTTCCATCAGTTTCTCCTGTGTAAAATTTCCGATATCAAAATTAAAACAATCACTTAATAAAATATTAAGCCCTATTTATTGAATGATTATTCATTTGGTATTAAATCAAATTTTTCTTTTGAGTGACGATTGAATACCATTAGATTAAAGTTCTTTTCAGCACAATGTGAATTTAGGTAACATAAAAAGAGGATAAAAAGTGTATAGTATTAAAAAAAGCTGAACAATGTTACTGTGTTGTACAGACAGAACACACATCAAAACTTTTAAAAATAAAGTCTGCTTTTTCAATACTAGGAAGTCCTAAAATGGCTTTTTGCACGATGGATGGATTTTCTGTCGTGCCATTTCCCAAATTCCATACTGTTGGCGTGATAATGTCATATTCTTTGATAAAACCATTTTTAACACTGAGTTTATGGATTAGAGTTCCCCTCGATGCTTCTACAATACCAACGCCCTCACCTGTCAAATAATTAAGATTTGACTTGGGCTTAATATAAGAGGGTTCACCGATATCTAACTGTGTTAATAATACTCGCGTTCTTTGAAGCAGATGCGCACATTCACAAACTCTTGCAACAATGCGTGTAAGCGTAGAATCCTTAAAGCGTCGATGCAGATCTCTTATCAAAGGGTCTTTAGCCATCATAAGTCTCGCGAGCGGTCCAACTTCAAAATAATTTTTTTTATATAATGCACTTTTTGAATAAGTATATCCCTTACCTTCTTTATCAAAAAAACTATTTTCTAAACTCTCCGCAACATGACGAATGTCTGCTGGTAAAACGGTTGTCTTAACACATTTTGAAGCATGATCATATAAAAAACTCTCTCCTAATGCCAAAAATCTATCATAACTTCTACCACTACTATCAAATCCATGCTTCATCATGACTTCAATACTACGCTTTAAAGAAGAGTCGCTCACCATAATTTGTAAAGAAGAATCTATATCTAAAAATTCTTCTATATGCATACCATACAAATAAGATTCACAAAAGGAAATAATCGTATGTAAAGAATGCTCGGCTTGCACAATATCGCTTTTAAGTGGGTCACAAGTTACACCTCCACTCATTAAAAAAGAACCATGAGGCCATTGTCCAGAAAAAATTGAACTTAACTTTAAGCTCTCTATAATGGTTTTTTGTGCGTCAAACCACTCTTTATCTTTAAAAGCATTGGGCGTAAATTTTGGATTGGAAATTTTTTTGAGCTCTGGAAGAATAGAAAAATAAAACCACTTAATATGGTTTTGAATCTTTTCAACATTGAGTGTAATTTCTCTAATATCTTTTGCTTTTTGGCTTACATGTAAAGGTTCACCAAAATCAGCATAACACGATTCAATCGCCAAAGTGGCGGTCAACGCATGAGAAGTTGAACAAATACCACATACCCTTGGCGTAATCGCTATGGCATCATATACAGGTCTATCTTTTAAAATATTTTCTATTCCTCTAAAATTAAAAAACTTAATGCGCGCAAAGTGAATCTTTGCATCTTCCCACTCAAGCTCTAAAGTCGCCTCGCCCTCGATGCGTTCTATAATCTCTTTAGTTATCTTTTTCATCTATCAACTTTCGCTCAAGTCTTTCTATCTTAAAACTTTTAGCAATGCCAGCTAACGAATAATAGGCTCTTTTACTAATACCAAAAGGCGTTTGAGGCAAGGACATATTTGTTTGTGTTTCATAGAGTTTCATTTTAGGAAAATCAAACTCAGTACACCCCAAACATGGAGAGCCTGCTCTTGTTTTTGAGCCTACGCCATTCCACAGTATTTTATTGCAATTAGCGTGTGTCATAGGTCCTTGGCAACCATATTCATAAAAAAGACATCCCTCTTTTTCGCCCAATTGCTTACTATCAACTTTCCACTCAAAGTATTCGTTTCGTAAACAACCATGATGTGTTAGATAAGAAAAAATCTCTTTAGGTCTTAAAAACTCATCTAAAGAAACTTTTGCCTCTCTTTTGAGAAGAAAAAGAGTATCGATGAGCCATGCAGGATGCACAGGACAACCGGGGATATTGATAACATTACTTTTTTCAGACCAATAACCTCCCCTACTTTTCCCACTAAAAAGAGCGCCTGTTATCTTCGCTTCATCTTTGAGTCTAAAAATGCCACCAAAACTAGCACAACTGCCTGCACAAATAATATACCTCGCCCTTGAAGCTAATTCATCTAAAACTTTATGAAAAGGATAACCAAACTTTCTGATGATATCTTCATCCCTACTCAGTGCGCCCTCAAGAATAAGAAAATCAAATGGCGTATCACTTTGTAGGATTGCATCAAAGCTAGTATCCCCTAAAAGGAGAGGATGGTAAAGCATATCAAACGAAGAGGCAAAACTTTCCATATGGGAATAGTTTAAAAAAGAGTGACTATTACCATTACATGTAAGACCTTGAAGCCAAACAATGGAAGATTTTGCTTTGGACATTACTGAAATTTAAGTGCGTTATAGATATTTAAAGCGATGTCATCTACATAATCATTTAAATCTTTGGTTAAAACACCCTCACCATTTAAAAAGACAAATCCGCCTAAATAACCCATAAACAAACCAAAAGCTGAGAAAAAGTCCTGATTGCGAAGTTCGCCTTTTGCCACGCCATCTTCAAAAAATATCATTAATTCCGTTACAAAAGCAGAGACACACAACATCCCCTCGCAGCCCTCTTTAAAAACTTCTTTGTTAGCAAGATAAACGCGTAAAAAGTAGTTAATATGTTGTGGCTTTGTAGAAGCCATATCAAAATAAACCGCTACGATATCTCTGATTTTTTGTTGTGATGATGCTTGTTGTTCATTTACTTTACGAATCTCTTCACCTAAAATATCGGATGAATATTTGATGATTTCTTTTGCTAATTTTTCCTTAGACGAAAAATAATTATAGATATTTCCAACACTCATTCCCATGGCTCTTGCGATATCAGGAATTGTTGTTGCATAAAAACCATTTTTTGAAAAAAGCAAAAGCGCTGCGTCTAAAATCTTTTCACTTTTCTTTGATTTCTTGTCCACTTTGTATATCCTTAAAAAGTTTCTACTTTATTTTAGCATTTTTATTAATTATTGTTTAAAAAAATTGACTATAATTGTGAAAATAGAGAATCAAAGGATTAGAATTGTTACTTATGAAACTTAGAACGGAAGAAAAGTTTGCTTTTTTACAACTATGCCAGTATGTAGCCAAGGCGGATGGAGAGTATAGCCCAAAAGAGAGACTCGTCATAGCAGAATACTGTAGTGAAATGGGTATAGACAATATTGAAATCGACCAATCCCAATTCATGTTTGATGAAAATCTAGCAGTTTACACCAATAATAAAAGCCAAAAAATCGTTATGCTTTCACTGATGGTTTTAGTCCATATTGACCATAAATTTGGTATTTATGAACACAAGTCCATTGCTCAAATTGCTGCCAAATTTGATATCCAAGAAAAAGAACTTCAGTATCTTTCGATGTGGGGAAAAGCAGCTTCTGCGATGTTTGAACAAGCATTAATATTAATAGAAGAGTAAGAGAGCCTTTAAACGGGCACTCTTACTCTGTAGTTTAATTATATTTTCGTTTGCGTTTTTCTTCGATGAGTTTTTTCTCTAAGATTTTCTTGCCATCTTCAACGCCGGGTTGGTCGTAAGTGTTGACATTCATCATTTGACCCAACAGTGAAGTCAAAAGCTCATAATAAAAAATCAACTTACCGATGTTTTCTTCATCAATATGTTTAATCGTAATCGTATCAATAGGAATGTCTTTTTTATCTAGCAACGCTTCAATAGTTGAGTCTGCTTGCATATTGATAAGGTCACAAAATGCGATGCCATTCATCAAATCTAAGGATTCTAATTCTGGGAGTGTGATATCTGGTATCTTGATTTTATCATCAAAATTTTCTATTTTTAAAACCGTTACACTTTTATCTCTAAGACCTTCAACGATAAGTTGTAAAAAAGAGTGCTGATCTTTTGGACCGATGAGTCCAATAGGCGTTAAACCCACATTAAAACTACTTTGTTTTTGTTTCTTACCCAAACTCTCACCCCAAAGTTGAACATACCAATCCGTAAAATAGTCCAAACTTTCAGAGTAGGCAAAAAGGGTGTTGACATTGTAGTGCATCGAATTTTTAGCGTAATAAGTTGCTTTTTTAAGCAATGTTTCTTTGATATAACCATCTTCAAAAAAGCTTTTTTTAATCTCTCTTGCACCATCAAGCAATCTTTGGATATCCACACCTGCGAGCAAAAGAGGAGCAAGTCCTGCTGCACTAAGGACTGAAAATCTTCCACCAACATTGACTGGTATATGAAGTACAAAAGATGGCATACTTTTAGCATGTGCTTCAAGTTTTGAACCATCATCAGTCACAAATGTAAAGCGATAATCAAGTGAAATCTCTTTTGCTTGTAAAACAGCTAAAACATATTTATAGACAGAAATCGTCTCAATCGTTGAACCTGATTTACTGATAACAAAAAAGTGTGCATTGGCAATATCGATTTTATTAAGTGTGGAACGAATAGATGCAGGATCAGTACTTTCAAAAAAATGCAATTTTTTATCAAAATCTCGAATACCCTTGAGCGCTCTAAAAATTGCTTTTGGTCCAAGTGAACTTCCACCAATACCGATAATAGCAATATCTTTAATCGCATCAAAATCATTTTTTGCTTTAAAATCCTCAAGATAATCTTCAAGATGACGAATGTCTTGATCAGGAAGTGCATAGTAACCTATCGTTTTTTGTTCATTTTGTATCTTTTCAAAGATACCCTCTTCCACTTTGATGTTAAAATAAAGCGAATTTTTCAAATTCTTCCTCCCATTAATAATTGTGGAGATATTACTACTAACAATCTTAAAAAAGCCAAAATAGAGAGCCTTTGTGCTATATTTTCACGATAAATCATTCTATGGGAGCGCTATGTTTTTACCTACTACCAGAGCTGAGATGAAAAAAAGAGGATGGCGACACCTTGATGTCATTTTAGTCACTTCCGATGCTTATATCGATAGTCCTTATATGGGCATTTCCGTAGTAGGTAAAATATTGGAAAAGGCAGGATACCGTGTGGGCATCATCGGGCAACCCGACATCACCTGCGACATTGACATCAAACGACTAGGTGAACCTCGACTTTTTTGGGGCGTTAGTGGGGGAAGTGTCGATTCGATGGTCTCAAACTACACCGCGACTAAAAAATTTAGAAGTGACGATGACTATACACCAGGTGGCATGAACAACAAACGACCAGACCGTGCAAGTTTAGTCTATACCAATCTTATCCGTCAAAACTTTAAAGAAACCGTGCCCATCGTTTTAGGAGGTATTGAAGCGAGTTTAAGACGCGTAAGTCATTATGATTTTTGGTCAAACAAACTTCGAAAACCCATCATCTTTGATGCTAAAGCGGATTACCTTATCTATGGTATGGCAGATAAGAGTATTATCGAGTTTGCAGATGCCCTAAAAGAGGGTATTGAACCTTTACATGTAAGGGGTTTAAGTTACATTTCTAAAGAACCAAAACTGGAGTATTTGCAACTTCCAAGTCATGATGAAGTGGTGGGTGATAAGCATAAATTTATCGATATGTTTGACCTTTTTTACCACAACAATGACCCCATCAGTGCCAAAGGTTTATGTCAAAAAGTGGACTCTCGCTACCTTATCCAAAATCCACCCTCTTTGTATCTTAAAACAGAAGAACTTGATGCCGTGAGTGCTCTGAGCTTCGAGCGAGATTTGCATCCTTACCATCAAAAAGATGGCAAAGTCAAAGCCTTAGAAACCATCAAATTTTCGATTTCTACCCATCAAGGCTGTTATGGTGAGTGTAGTTTTTGTGCGATTAGCGTGCATCAAGGTAGAACGATTCGTAGTCGCAGTGAAGAATCTATCCTCAAGGAAGCAAGGCTTTTTACCACTTACAAAGATTTTAAAGGCATTATCTCCGATATTGGAGGCCCAACAGCCAATATGTATGGTTATGAGTGTTCTAAAAAACTCTCTAAAGGAACCTGCGAAGAAAAAAGCTGTATGTTCCCCACTATGTGTAAAGCACTCAAACCAACACATCAAAAGCAAATCGAGCTTTTACGAAAAGTGAGGAAAATAGAGGGTATCAAAAAAGCCTTTATTGCCTCAGGTGTGAGATACGACCTTATCAGTGATGATAAAGTATATGGTTATGAATACCTCAAAGAAATCGTCAATCACCACATCAGCGGACAGATGAAAATCGCCCCAGAACACATTGATGATGAGATACTAGGACTCATGGGAAAACCAGGGAAACAGTCTTTGGTTGATTTTAAAATCTTGTTTGATAGACTAAACCGTGAATCAGGCAAAAAACAGTTTTTGACCTATTACCTCATTGCCGCTCATCCAGGATGTGAAGATAAACACATGCAAAACCTCAAAGA
The DNA here is from genome assembly GCA_028705785.1 of Sulfurospirillaceae bacterium. Taxonomy (GTDB): domain Bacteria; phylum Campylobacterota; class Campylobacteria; order Campylobacterales; family Sulfurospirillaceae; genus Sulfurospirillum. Next base: position 9,094 of record JAQWCT010000014.1, read on the forward strand.
CTTTGCTACCAATGTTTTAAAAATGAGCCCTGAACAAGCACAGGTTTTTACCCCAACACCCTCGACTTACTCCACTTTGATGTACTATACAGGACTTCATCCTCAAACACGACAACCTCTTTTTGTCGAACGAGATATCCATAAAAAAGAGCGACAAAAAGAAATTGTGGTCACCAAAAAAGAGAGAATATCGAAAAGTGGATTTGATTCTTGAGTATCTACTTTAGCTAAACATTTCACGCTGTAATGTTTTTAAACAATTTTTAAAAACCGTTCTATAATAATTACTCAAATTCAGCATAGGCACACACAGTGATTATCCACCTAGACTTAGACTGCTTCTTTGTATCAGCAGAGCGCACTCGCATCCCACAACTTAAAAACAAACCTGTCGTTGTTTGTAAAAGTGGTGATAATAAAATATTTTCTATTGAAGATACACAAAGCGTTATGACAGAATCAGTGGGTGGTTTTAATGGCTTGATGCAACATAAAAAAGCATTTCACGGCTTTGATAAAGATGCGTGGAAAAAAGAGTTTGTAGATGATAAGGGAAGAGTCCATGGTATCGTCATCGCTAAAAGCTATGAAGCTAAAAAGCATAAGATAAAAACAGGTACACAGCTTCGCGATGCGCTTTTTATGTGCCCTAAGCTCTTGGTTATTCCTAGCGACCATCTTTTTTATCAACTACTCTCCACCAAACTTAAAGCCTTTCTCAAAACCAAAATTCCCATCTTAGAACAGTACAGCATTGATGAGTTTTGGGGAGATTTAAAGGGATGGGTGAAAGAGGAAGATACTTATGCATTTATAGCCAATCTACAAAAAGAGATATTAGAAAAGTTTGATTTACCCATCTCCATTGGCGCCTCAACTTCTAAGTGGATAGCTAAACTTGCGACAGATTTTAACAAACCTTATGGTCTTACTCTTGTTAAAAAAGAAGATATTAAAACCTTTGTATCTCTTATGCCAGTAGAGAGTTTCCCAGGTATTGGTAAAGTGTTGCAACAGAAATTTAAAAGTTATGGCATCGAAACGCTGGGGCAAGTTTTGGAGAGCCAAAGACTGGTTTGTGGATGGGGAAATATCGGTAAAGACTTGATTGCAAGAATTAGTGGAGAAGATAACGAAGCCATCATCAATCATCGAGATAGAAAGTCTATAGGCATCTCCCGAAACTTTCATACAACATCCAACAGAGATGAGATACTAAGACGCTCCATCATTCTCGCACGACACCTCTCTCATACCATCGCAAAATTAGATGTTCATCCTACGACCTATTATTTTCAGATTCGTTATGAAAATGGTTTAAAATCCAAAGCATCCCATACTATCGATAGACCCTTTAGCGAGAGTATGTACCGTGAACTCACCATTGCAACCATTCAGGAGCTTGATGAGTATCCACATTATGGTGTTCATCAGCTAAGCCTTCAAGTCTCAAACTTTGTCACACCAACACAAACAAAGACCTTTTCGCTTTTACATGTAGAAGAAGATGAGAAATCAAAGAGGCTAAATGAAAAGCTTACCAAACTGAGAGATAAGTACGGGGTTGATATTGTGAGATGTGGGGTAGAAAAGCAAAACAATGAACCCAAAGCGTAAGAACAGGCTAATGGTTTTTCTTTACATGTAAGGATATTTATCTGCAAAATTGCATTTTTTGCTTGTATAAATTGCGCAAAAAGTTAAAAGTTTAGCTCCGCCCCTTTAAGATGAAAAGCATTTATGCCATGCCTTTCTCTTAAAAAGCTCTAACGCACCAACCGCACAGCTCCCACAAAGCTTTTAGTATGGGCATCGACGCCACCGTTCATAAAATCAATCGTATAAAAAAGCGTTGGCAAGACCTCATCACCCTCAAGGTAAATCGAAGCACTAAGATAAATCGCACCCTCACTTGTAAAATCATATACGTTGCCAAAAAATCTAGCATTAATCATCGGACTTTTACACCTACGCTCCAGCAGCGAAAGCAGCTCCTCAAGACTCGGCAAACGCCACTTTGATCCAAGCAAACGCACACGCTCTTCTGCCTCATTACGCCTTAAAAGCTCTACCTCGCCGACACACCCTTTGCCTTTTTGCCACACTTGACCTAAAGAGCATCGGCTCCAAATGAGTCCTGTTTTGGTATCGGTCACTTCGCCCTCTTTTGCGATCAAGGAGCTTGAAGGATGCGAACATTCTGCCACTAAGCTTAGCGTGCAAAAAAGAAAACTTGCCATATATTTTTTCATCAATTCACCCTATATCTTTGGAAATACGATGCAAAAGCATACCACAGCACTGTTTACAAAGAAAAGGGGTCCGAGATAAACTTTTAACTTTTCCCAAAAAATAAACAAATATACTCATTCTTCTTCGCCTTTTACATGTAAAGAAATTACAACGACTCAAAAGTTAAAATTTAATAAAGAACCCTTTTAACAGTAATTTTTAATTCTTTTAGATATGATTTATTTCACACTTGTTAGTAATAAAGGAAACTAGATGGATACACTGGTTTTTCAAAATATTATTATTGCGATGGTTTTTGGCTTTGCCATTGGTTTGCAACGAGAGATGAAAATCCTTTATGAAAATAAAAAGAATGATTTTGGTGGGGCTAGAACATTTTCGATGATAGGACTCATCGGCTATGTTTCTGCTTGGCTCAACTTACATGTACCCTTTTTTTTATTGACTGCTTCCCTTATTTTAGGTGCTCTTCTCATCACTGCGTATATCATCAATAGTTCCGAAGCCGAAAATGGCATCACCACTGAAATCTCAGCCCTCATTACTTTTTTCGCTGCGGCCATGCTTGTTTACGAAAAGGCAACGCTGGCTGTTTTTGTTGCCATTGTTGTTTTATTTATCCTCAATAGCAAAGATAAAATCACGGAGTATGCAAAGGTTATCGAAAAGAGGGATTTAAGTGCGGCTATCATTTTTGCGATGATGACTTTTGTGGTACTTCCGATTCTTCCCGATAAACCCATCGACCCTTGGGCATACTTTAATCTTCACAATATCTGGCTTATGGTGATTTTAGTCGCTGGTATCTCATTTTTTGGTTATATCGCCGTACGAATGGTTGGGACAACCAAAGGTATCGGACTGACGGGACTTTTTGGAGGACTTGCTTCTTCGACGGCTGTAACACTCAGTCTTGGACGACAAGGAAAAAACAGCCCTGCACTTTCCAAAAACCTCTCCATTGGCATCTCTTTGGCATGTTCTATTATGCTTGTTCGTGTATTTTTTGAGATGTATGTTATCAATCCAGAACTTGCCAATCACCTTCTTACACCCGTTATCGTAGCTACTATCGCAGGATATTGTTTTATTGGTTATCTTATCTTTACGGCGAAAAAAGAGACGATTATCCATGAGACGACTTTTAAAAATCCTTTTAAATTATCCGAAGCATTAATCTTAGGTATTATTTTTGGTATCGTCATCGCCTTGATAAAATTTGCAAACCACACTTTTGGTGATTCAGGAGTTTATGTTGTCTCTTTCATCGCAGGAAGTGCTGATGTGGATGCAGTGGTTCTTTCCGTTACCTCTTTTGCGGAAACGGGTATGTCATCCATCACTGTTCTAAACTCTGTTGTCTTAGCAATCGTCGCCAATTCCATCACCAAGTTTGCCATTGTTGCTTTTTTAGGCAATAAAACCATTGCCTTACATGTAGGAATGTACTTTGTCATTTCCTTGGCTTTTTTTATAGGAACTTATAGCATGGTCGTCTTATGAAAATACCTGAAATACGAGAAGAGCTTTTAACCATCCCTCAAGAATTTGCATCTCTCATCTCCAAAGTTGCGCAAAGGGAGATTGATTTTTTTGTTGAAGATGATGTTGAGTTTTTGCATGAATTTCGTGTTGATTTGAGAAAACTAAGAACATGGACTCAGATATTTGAAACCGCTGACTACCGTGTCAAAAAGATTCAAAAACACTTGGCACGATGTCATTTGATGGGTGGAGAAGTGAGAAACTTTGATGTTTTACTCTCTTGGCTTGATGAAAATCAAACTTTTGCATCCTTGCCATACATCCGCATACTCAAGGAAAAAAGAAAAAAACTTAGAAAAATGTTTCTTAAAGAATTAGTAAAAACAGATGCCATCTCACAACTTCGAATCCTAGGGCGCAATTTCCTTTTGCACATTAAAGGTGTGAGTAAAGAGGCTTTTGAACCACAGGTTAAGCGGTATATTGAAGAAAAGAAAAAGAGTGTTTATGCCATTCTTCCCAAAGCTTTGACCAATTTAGAAGACCTTCATGAAGTACGCAAAATCCTCAAAAAAATACGCTATGCACTCTTACTTCTACCTACTTTTAATCAAAATTGTCTTCAAAATCTCAAGGAGTTACAAGATATTTTAGGATATATCAATGACCGTCGTGTCTGGTTAGAGCTCATTTTAGTGGAACTCAAAGATATAGAGGAAGCAAAAAATCTTCAAGAAGTTTTACAACAAGAACTCAATGCTAAATTGGATGAATTTAAAACATATGTTGCTTCTGAGAAAACATTTTTAAGCTAAAGGGATTAGTGGAAACTCTCCACCAATTTTCCAACCAATAAATTCCATCCATCAACAAGCACAAAAATAAGTAGTTTAAACGGCAAGGAAATCATTGCTGGTGGTAACATCATCATACCCATACTCATCAAAACAGAACTTACCACCATATCGACAACAAGGAATGGGAGGAAAAGTAAAAAACCTATCTCAAATGAGGTTTTAAGTTCACTAATCATAAAAGCAGGAACGGCGACAAAAAGTGGCACTTCTTCGATGTTTTTGGGGTTTTCAAGGTTTCGAATTCTAAAGAAAAGTGCGAGGTCTTTTTCACGGGTATTGCGAATCATAAAAGCTTTAAACGGTGCTGCACCTTTTTCAAAAGCGACTTGATAGGTTATTTCAGATGCGAGATAAGGCTTGATGGCTTTTTCATACGACTCTGTGGCGACTGGTTCCATAATGAAAAAAGTAAGTATCATTGCTAAAGAGACTAGCACTTGTGAAGGTGGCATTTGCTGTGTTCCAAGGGCTTGTCGTAAAAAGGAAAAAACGATGATAAGGCGTAAAAAACTGGTCATGACAAAAACGAGCGATGGAGCAAGGACTAAAATCGTTAAAACGATAAGAAGATTGAGGCTGGTTACTAACTGTTGAGGCGTATCTGGGGCGCTGAGTGAGAGGTTTACGGTTGGAATCGTATCTGCACCAAAAGCTAAAGGAGTCATTAAACAGAGAAATAGTAAAAACAGCTTTTTTGCTCTACTCAAATGTCATCCTTAAAATTTATCGTATGATGATACTCTAAATTTGCTTTTCGTTCATTTAAACATTTTTGCGTTAAAATGAAGACTAATTTTTTTAGAGGAAGTGTATTGAAAAATATTTCTGTTGCGATTATGGCTGCTGGTTTGGGTACGCGGATGAAATCTTCCATCCCAAAAGTTTTACACACTATCAGCGGTTTTGAGATGCTTTACCTCATCATCAAAGAAGCAAAACTTATCAGTGACGATGTTCATGTCATCATCTACCACCAAGCAGAGTTAATCAAAGAAAAAATGAGCCACTATTTTGATGATATTCATTTTATCCTCCAAGACCATCAAAACTTCCCCGGAACGGGAGGTGCGATTCGAGGTATCAATGCCAAACATGAGCGACTTTTAGTCTTAAATGGTGATATGCCACTCCTTCAAGCCAAAGTTATGTATAATTTTATGCATTATGATGCAGATATCGTGATGAGTGCCTTTACATGTAAAGAACCTTTTGGCTATGGCAGAGTTATCATGGATGAAAACCATACCGTTGCAAAAATCGTCGAAGAAAAAGACGCTGATGAAGAAGAAAAAAAAGTCACCTCTGTGAATGCTGGTGTTTATCTTTTTAAAACTTCTTTTCTAGCTGACAACCTCCCAAAACTGACTAATAACAATGCTCAAAAAGAGTACTACATCACTGATTTGGTTTCCCTTACTTCCAATGTCAAAGCGATAAGCGTAAGTGAAGAAACCTTTATGGGTGTTAATTCTAAATATCATCTTAGTATCGCAGAGAACTTAATGCAAGATAGAATCAAAAAAACCTTTATGGAAAAAGGTGTGTTGATGCGTTTACCACAAACCATCTATATCGAATCGGATGTGGAGATGGAGGGCGAATGTATCCTTGAAAATGGTGTCTCTTTGCTTAAAGGTGCAAAGATAAGCCATTCACATATTAAAACCAATTCCATCATCGAAAAAAGCATTATTAAAGACTCATCCATTGGACCAATGGCTAGAATTAGACCTGACTCAGTTATTGAAAATTCACACATTGGAAACTTTGTTGAAGTCAAAAAGTCAACACTCAATGGCGTAAAAGCGGGGCATTTAAGTTATCTAGGTGATACTTTGATTGATGAGGGAACCAACATCGGTTGTGGAACCATCACCTGTAATTATGATGGCAAAGGCAAATACAAAACCATCATCGGTAAAAATGTTTTTGTAGGTAGCGACACGCAACTGGTTGCTCCTGTGACCATTGAAGATGATGTCATCATCGCTTCTGGAACCACAGTCACTAAAAACATCCCTAAAGGCTCACTTGCTATCAACCGTGAGCCACTAAAAATTATCCCTGATTTTTTCTACAAATTCTTTGGAAAAAAATAATGACACGAAACTTGCTTGATGGCAAAAAAATCCTTCTAGGGGTTACAGGAAGTATCGCTATCTATAAAAGTTTGGAGCTTATTCGCCTTTTTATTAAAGCAGGGGCGAAGGTCAAAGTCATCATGAGTGAAGAGGCAAAACGCTTTATCACGCCACTGACTTTTGAAGCGATTAGCCAAAATGAAGTCTTACATGTAAAGACGGAGAGTTGGAGTAATGAGCTTAACCATATCCATAGTGGAAAATGGGCAGACATCTTTGTTATCGCCCCCATTTCGGTCAATACCATCAATAAACTTTCCCATGGCATCGCTGACAATCTCCTCACCCAAACAGCCATCGCTTTTAATAAACACATCGTTATAGCACCCTCCGCGAACACAAACATGATGTTAAATCCCATCACACAAGAGAGTTTGGCAAAACTTCAAAGCCTTGGTTATGAGATAGTTGCCCCTCAAACTAAACTTTTAGCGTGTAATGATGAGGGCATGGGCGCCCTTGCCGATGTGGAGAAAATCTTTTACAAAACTGCTTCACTACTTTTAGAAGATGATTTTTGGAAAGACAGAGAGGTCATCATCACAGGTGGCGGAACGGTTGAAAAGATAGATGATGTGCGCTGTTTGAGCAACTTTTCAAGTGGCAAACAAGCCTCTGCCCTTGCCCTTGCTTTTTACCTCAAAGGAGCAAAGGTCAGTCTTATCACGAGTAGTGACATCGCACAAGCTTTCGACATTCAAACCTTACATGTAAAGAGTTCTCTTGAGATGAAAGAGGCATTGATAAAAGCCATGCAAAAAGTTGATAAAACCAAAACACCTTATCTTTTTATGGCTGCTGCGGTAAGTGATTTTATACCCAAAACACCCAAAAAAGGGAAAATGAAAAAAGAAGAACTTGGAAATTCACTCTCTTTAGAGCTTGTAGCCAACGAAGACATTTTGGCAAATCTGACTAAAACTGGCTTTAAAGTTATTGGTTTCAAAGCTGAAATGGATGCAAAAGTTGCACTTCACAATGCACAAAATATGCTAAACCATAAAGGCTTAAATGCCGTATGCCTCAATGTCATCGAGGAAAAAAATAGCTTCGGTAGCCCCAACAATGCCGTGAGTTTTATCACTCACGATGAAGTCTTTGCATTTTCGCTCTCTTCAAAATTTGAGATAGCCCAGAAAATCGTAGAACACGCTAAGCATTTATGATTTCTACTCTCCAAAAACTAGCAGGCATTGGCAATACTATCACTGACCATAGCGCGTCAGCTATTAATTTCAATGCCAATTTACCCATTACCATTGAAGTCTTAAAACAGCTCGGGCATGATCGTTTTGAACTCAAACTGGGTCGCAAAGAACTCACAACGAAGAGTCAAAAAAATCTCAAAGAGGGCAAAAAGTACTGGGGTAATTTTTTTCAAGGCAAAGGAGGAATTTTAACAATTTCTCATCTTTATCCACAGCCATTGCTCTTTCAATCAAATGATGATTTTTTACCGCTTAGTTTAAACACGCTCTTAACACCCCATTTTTCAATGGAAAATTGGAAAGCGTTTTTAATCCACCATTTATCCGATGAAGACACAAACAAAGAGCTTTTTTCAGCACTTTCCATCATGCTTTTAGCCCTTCATAAAGGCGTTGTGCATCTCCCTCTTCTTATTGAAGAGAAGAAAATGCTTTTACAATTTACAAAAGAGAAAGAAAACATCAAATTTTATGCTGCTTTTGAAAATCTAGGTCCCGTTCAAGGAACACTTTCTCTATCAAATAATGCTGTGGAAGCTTATCTTGAAGTTGCCTATGAGAAAAGTCTCTTCTTTTTACAAAAAGAGACGCATAAATTGGGTATCATTACGGAGCTTTCACTTTGTAATGAAATACAACCTCTTTTTGATAGCAATGATTTACTTTTAGATTTAAAAGGTTAATGGATATGGCAGAACTCTTTTTATATATCGCCATCGGTCTATGCTTTGGCTCATTTCTCAATGTCGCCATACTTCGCATACCCAAAAATGAAAGTGTCAGCCTCCCCTCTTCGCATTGTCCTATATGTAAACATTCTTTAAAGTGGTATCACAATATCCCACTTCTTTCTTGGATAGCCTTACGAGGTAAATGTGCTTTTTGTCATAGCCCTATTTCATATCAGTATCCTCTCATCGAGATGTTCACTATGCTTCTTTTTGTGGTGAGTTTTTATCGCCAAGAGTCACTTACACAAGGACTTATTGTCGCAACACTATTTGCACTTCTTTTAGCCTTAAGCCTTATTGATTTGCGATATAAAGCTGTTCCTGATTTACTCAGTCTTCCTGCCCTCTTTCTCTCTTTTCTTACCCACGAGCCTCTTCTTGCCCTGCAAAATGGACTCCTTTTTATGGGTGCTTTTGCCCTTTTGCGCATGGTCATCTCTTCTGTTTTGAAAAAAGAGGCGATGGGAGAAGCAGATATTATCATCGCGGGTATCATTGGAGCACTTTTAGGCATCAAGTTAGGATGTGCTGCAATTTATCTTGGAGCAATTCTCGCTCTTGTGGGCTTTATAATGGTGAGAAAAAAAGGATATGAACTGCCTTTTATTCCCTTTTTAAGTCTTGGACTTTTTGTCACTTGGGTGTTTGACACTCAGATTTTAAAATTATTGGAAATTATGTATGAGTAGAGTTGACCGTTATCTTTTAAAACATTTTAGTGAACTCTTTAGTTCACTTTTTTTCATTCTTTTCTTTATCACTTCTGTGGTATTTTTTATCAAAGTGACAGCGCTAACAGCTATCATTCAGATGAATTTTATTGAACTTGGGACGCTTTATATTTACCTTCTACCCAAAACACTGATTTATACTTTGCCTATTACTTTTTTTATTGCACTGTGTATCACCTTGTTTAATCTCTCCAGAGAAAATGAAACTATCGTACTTTTCACACTGGGCTATAATCCTAAAAAAATTGCTAAACTCTTTTTAATTTTGGCTTCACTTCTCTCTTCTCTTCTTATGATTGATATCTTTGTACTAGTCCCCATTTCCAAACAACTCAATGCCAACTTTTTGGACTATAAAAAAGCAGAGGCAAAATTCAATATTAAAGCCAGTGAGTTTGGTCAAAAATTTTCTAATTGGTTGGTGTATATCGAAAACAGTGATAATAATAAAATCTATAAAGGCATTACTCTCTATCAAGACCAAAGTACTAAAGACAATGAAAAACTCATCCTTGCTGATCAAGCATTAATTGAAACAGGCAAAGGTCAACTCAGACTCAATTTGGAACATGGTAAAATTTTTGAATTTTCCAAAGATGAGATAGGTCAAGTTGATTTTGATAAAATGTATATCAACACAAGACCACAAACCAACATTGGTCATATGCAAACCATTATGGAGTATTGGAATGGTGTTTTTGTGGATAAAAAAAGGGCTTATGACTTAGCTTTTTTCCTTCTCATTGCACTTTTTCCCATGGCTTCTGCACTGATTGCCATTAGTATAGGGATTGTCACTTACCGATACGATAAGAGTGGAATCTACCTTTACATGTTTGTAACGATTAGTACTTATCTTGGATTAACCACAATTGTCTGTTCATGGTATCCACAAAGTGCTCCTCTGATAGTTTTTTGCTCGACTTTTGCACTTTCCTACTTCATTTATCAAAAACGCATTAAGGCTCTATTTTAGTCGATGATGCGCGCTAAAATTACTTTGAGCTATGATGGAAGTGTGTTCAATGGCTTTCAGATACAAAAAGATGAAAAAAAGTCTAAAAGAAGTGTTGTAGGTATCATCACTGATGCGTTTGAAACACTCAATATCAACACTAAAATCGTAGGAAGTGGAAGAACAGATACGCTTGTCCACGCAATGCATCAAGTCATACATGTTGATTTACCACGCTTTTGGAAAGATACCCAACAACTTCAAATATCACTCAATAAACTGGTTCATCCGCATATTCATATACAAAAGATTGAATATGCTGAAAGTTCATTTCATGCTCGCTTTAGTGCCAAAAGAAGGCTTTATCGCTATTTTTTTTATGATGGTACTTATCAACCAATGTTGGCTAATTATGCTTTACATGTAGAGCCTCTTGATGTCAAAGAGCTCAATGCTTATGCAAAGCTTTTTGTAGGTAAACATAACTTTGAATTTTTTAAAAAACAAGATGGTGGCAATACCAAAAATGAAAGAGAAATCTTTAGAGCAGGAGCGTATCGTCATCAAAACTTTATCATTGTCTATTTTGAAGGCGATGCTTTTTTAAGAAGCCAAGTACGCATGATGTGTGATTTTTTACTTAAAATGGCTTCAAATAAGTTCTCACCCTCAGACCTGCAAAAGCAACTAGGACGAGAACACAAAATATCGACTAAAGTATGTCCTGCTTGTGGACTCTACCTTAGTCGCGTGTATTATTAACTTTACCGTTAACTATCACTTTCTTTACTTTTCCAAAAAGCTTATCACCATAATATAAAGAGTGAGTATTGGTAACTTCATACGCATGATTTGGGTCAAATAAAATAAGGTCAGCATCATAGCCCTCTTCTACTTTTCCCTTGGTTTCAAGCCCTAAAATATGTGCTGGATTGAGACTACACATTGTGGATAATGCTTCAAAATCTATCTTATCTTGCTTAACCAAATAGGTATAACACAAGGATAAAAACTCTTCAACACTGCCTATTCCAAACTCCGCATCTTCAAAAGCAACATCTTTATAAAGAATAGATTTGGGAGAATGTGCAGAGGTGAGAACATCAATATCGCCAGATTTTAATGCTTCAATTAAAGCGTTTTTTTCTTTTTCATCACGAAGCGGAGGCATAATTTTGGCATAAGTATTAAAGCCATCACACGCTGTATCGTCTTTGCATAAATGATGAATGGAAACTTCTGTATATAATTTTTGAGTAAGATGTTTGTATCCTTTGACAATCTCCAAAGAGCGTCGGGTAGAAAGGGATTTTAGAACAACACTTGCCCCATAAAAAAGTGCTAGTTCGCTTACTTTTGACACTTCAGAAGTCTCAGATATGGTCTAAATGCCTGAAAGCCCCAG
>JAQWCT010000193.1 GCA_028705785.1 Sulfurospirillaceae bacterium
TGATATTCACAGCGCCATTATTGTCCTCGCCTTCCACAACTGTGACACTGTAACGAAGCGCACGAAGCGCTGCAACCAATATATGAGAATCGCGTTTGGTGATGATTCGTACAACCACCATACCGATAGCAAGACGACTCTCGATGTACATACCGATGTAATTTCCCAGTGAAAAACCAATGGCATAGGCAATATAATTAATAGGATTGGTGAGGTTTTCCATGACTTTAGAGATGGCTAAAAGCCAAATGGTGACTTCAAAAAACCCTAAGATAGGCGCCCAAAGTCTAAGCCCTTTTGAAACAAAAATAATGCGAAGCGTGCCAATGCTCACATCCGCAATACGAGCAAGTGCGATTAAAACGGGAATACCATACAATATAAACCACTCTTGTTGAAATAACTCACTCATGTTTCATCCTTTGCTTCATTATAACATCACTTCTTTAAAGCTTACAAAAGAGTTACAAAAATACTCTCTTTAATTTTTATCCTAGGATATTATGATAAAATTTAATAATCCATCTGTATTGAGAATTGAATGCCCCTAAAACTCTTTGTTGCCTCTTTTTTACTTTTTACCACCTTAAGCGCTAAAGAGTATATATTTGCAACCTACCCTTCCAACACACCCTCAAAAGTCATAGAAGCGCTCACCCCTTTAATGGAGTACTTAAGTGCCCAAAGTGGCGATACTTTTAAACTGGTTGTGACAAAAGACTACGAAGAGCTTACAAAGCGTATTGAAGAAAAAAGCGTTGATTTTGCGTGGGTCAATACTAAAAACTTTGTTTTACTCAAAGGTAAAATCCCTTCACTCCGTTACCTTGTGACCTACTTGGAACACTCGAAAAGTGGAAAGATTACCCCTTATTATCAATCCTTTATTGTAGCACTTAAAGACGCTAACATTACCTCACTGGAAGACGCAAAAGGAAAACACTTTGCCTTTACCGATAAAGAATCAACCTCTGGCTATGCGTATCCTATGATGATTTTTGAAGAGCGTCACATCAATCCGTATACTTTTTTTCAAAAAGTCTTTTTTCTTAAAAAACACGATAAAGTCATCGAAGCACTAATGACCCACTCCATTGAAGTTGGCGCTATTTCGGATGGTACTTACTATAATGCTCTGGAAAAATACGGTGAGCACTTTACCATTCTTGAAACCTCACAACCCATTCCACTTGATGCCATTGTTGCCTCAGAAAATGTCTCGCAAGAAGAGAGCCAACGCATTGCGCACCTTCTTGAAGCTATCCCTTTAGACTCGCCCTCTAACAAAGCGTTTAAAGAGCACCTTGGATGGGCAAGTGCAGGCTTTGTGAAAAAAGATGAGCGCTTCTACGAAACCTTCAAACGAACCTTTAAAGTACCACTATATGAAGCTTTATAGTAAAATTCTCTTTCTAACAATTACGCAACTTGCTGCTATTTTCCTTTTTGGTGTTTACCAAATTCAATCCCTCTACCTGACCCAAAAAACAGCCTTTGACCAAAAAAATCTCATTCAATCGGACATGATTCAAAAACGCTTTGAAGAAAAACTCGAAGCACTTCAAAAAACGGCACAGATACTCACTAACTCCCAAGAGGTCATTACAGGCATTATCAGCAATGACACCGATATGCTCTACAATTGGAGCAAACTTTTTCTCTCCTCTTCCATCGATAAAATTCATTTTATTGATTTAGATGGCACTATCATCAACCGAGGTGAGTCAGAATTTCGCTTTGCCGATGATGTTTCAAAGCGTTTCTATGTTCAACAAGCCCTTCAAAACGATACATTTTTAGGTATTGATTTGGTGGATGGAGAGGAGTGTTTAGTCTACGCCAAACGCGTGAAGCAGTATGGACAAAAACCTATCGGTATCATCAGTGTTGCACTGATTATCGATGACGCCTTGCTTGCCTCAATGGTGCAAGGAACGATGATGAATATTGCTTATCATTCTGAACATCAAACGCTTGCCACGACTAAAGATCAAGGACTCATCAACGCCGCATCCTTACATGTAATGCTCCAAGCAGGAAGCATTAAAGAGGCAAGTTTCAACATTGGACTTACTTCAGAAGAAGAACTCTCCGCCCTCAAAGAAGCAAGAACTAACTTTTTTATAGGTATTGGCTTTGCCCTCATTATACTTGTTCTTGCCCTTCATTTTATACTGCTGAAGCACCTTAGAGAGTATAAAGCACTTGCTCAGGTGTTAATTGATTTTTACGAAGACCGTTTGGACATCAAAGAGGTTATGAGCACGATTAAACAGACAACCAAAGAGCGCACCACGCCTGAAGTAAAGAAAATTGCTGAAGCGCTTTTCAATATGAGCCAAAAAGTAGCCGACACCCAAAATGCACTTGAACTCTTAAGTAGCACCGATCAACTCACCAATCTTTCCAACAGGCGCAAGCTAGAAGAATACTTGGAACAAAAACTGAAAGAGAGTGATAGAGGAGGCTTCTTCTGCGTTGTGATGATCGATATCGACCGCTTTAAAACCATTAACGATACTTACGGACATGAGATAGGTGATCATGTGTTGATTCATATAGCACACCTCATGCGTGAGTCTATTCGAACGAGTGACCTACTAGGGCGCTGGGGTGGAGAAGAATTTTTACTGATTTTGCCACAAACGAACCTTGAAGGAGCGCTCATTATGGCAGAGCAGATACGCGCAAAGGTTTACCACTTTACCTTTGAACACTATCCACAACGGGTTACAATGAGTTTAGGTGTTGCTCAATTTCATAAAGACGACACACCCAATAGCATTTTAAGGCGTGCGGATAACGCACTGTACCGAGCTAAAAATGATGGAAGAAACAGGGTTGAATATGAAGATTAAACAATTTTTGAGCATTGTGTTCTTACTGTGCCTCTCTCTTTTTGCCAATGAAAAACAAAAACTTATCTTGGCTGTTAATCCTTATAAAACCACTCCAGAGCTTCAAGTGCTTCATGCAGAGTTGATAGATTACCTTGAAAAAGCATTGAAAAGAGAAATCGTTTTTGTAGTCTCTAAAGATTACAATAATCTCATCACTTTGATAGAACAAGGTAGTGTTGACATTGCCTCTATTTCACCCAAACTGTTTGCCACACTTCGGCTCAAAGACCCAACTATACCCTATTTAGCAAGCATTAAATTTGCTGATGCACAAGGAAATGTTAGAAGCTCTTATCGTAGCTTGATTGTCACCTTAAGCGATAGTTCGATTCGAACATTTGCTGATTTAAAAGGTAAAAGCTTTGGATTTACCGATGTAGATTCAACCTCTGGTTATCTCTATCCTCGTTTTATGATGCGCCAAAATGGGATTGACCCTGCAAAAGAGCTTGGTAAGATTTATATGCTTAAGAAACATCCTAAAGTCATTCAAGCCTTGTTAGAAAAATCAATCGATGTAGGTGCTCTTTACGATGGTATTTATCGTGGCCTTTCCAACGCAGAGCAAAAAAAAATTCGTATCCTAGCCACTTCAGAAGAGATACCTCATGATGTGATGATCGCTTCAAAACAGATGGATGAAGCCTTAGTAACAAAGATTCGAGCACTTCTTTTAGCTTTTCATTCAACCCCATCATCCTCCTCTAGCATTGCAGGATTTGAAGAAAAATCACTTTTTCTCTATGATCGTCTTCGTGATTTAGAGTAGTTTTAGGCTTTACATGTAAAGCTTAAGAGAGTTTGGCGCATAGTTCCAAAAAGGCTTCGCCGTAGCGTTCAAACTTCACTTCACCCACACCACTCACATCTAACATCGCTTCTTTATCTTGCGGGAGTTTTTCAGCCATCTCTCCCAGTGTTTTATCGCTAAAGACCACATACGGAGGGATGCCATTTTCTTTGGCAATTTCGAGTCTCAAGGCACGCAGTTGTTCAAAAGTTGAGAGGTCAAAAGTTCCCAAAACAACTTTTTTGGCTTTTTTAGAAGCTTTTTGTCGCTCTTCTAAACGCTTGGCATGAATGTTTACATGTAAGCGCTCTTTGATAATTCTAGCTCCGTACTCACTCAGACTCACTACACGATATTCGCCTACTTTAAGTGCGTCAAGCTCTAAAAGCCTATCGCCGATGCTAAGCCACTGTGTTTTAGTTTTATCTTTTCCGATGCCAAATACTGAGAGACTTTGGTGTCCATTTTGCGCTATTTTTTCATTATTGACACCCATTAAAACATCGACCACATATTGAAGCCCAAAGCGTTGTCCTGTGCGATAGACGCTTGACAAAAGTTTTAACGCTTCATGTGAGATGTCGATACTCTCTTTTTCACCATCCACACAGTTATCACAACGCGTCAAACAAGGCGAAATGGCATCGTCAAAGTAAGTCGCAACTTGCTGATGACGACACAATTGTGAGGAAGAAAATTTGGCTATGCGCTCTAGTTTTTCGTAAGCTACTTTTTGATACTCGCTGGCAGGCTGTTCACCGATACGGCGTTTATGCTCCACGATGTCAGAAGCAGAAAATAAAAGCAAGGTGGAAGATGGAAGTCCATCACGACCCGCACGACCTATCTCTTGGTAATAATTCTCGATGGTTTTAGGAAGTGACATATGGGCTACAAAGCGGATATTGCTCTTATCGATACCCATACCAAACGCCACAGTTGCTACGACTACCTCAATATCATCATTTAAAAAAGCGCGATAAGTTTCGTTTTTTTCTTCGGTAGAAAGTCCTGCATGGTAAGGTTTAGCGAGGATTTTATGTGTTCCTAAAAACAAAGCTAAACTTTCGGTTTCCTTGCGACTTAAGGTATAGATGATGCCGCTCTCTTTTTCAAAACCACTTAAAAAAGCGAGTAGTTGGTCACGACCATTGGCTTTGCGGTACTCTGCTTTTATCGTTAAATTGTCCCTTTCAACTTTGGCTCGGATAATTAAAGGATGGGAGAGGCTTAGTTGATGGAGAATATCATGTTCGACTATCCTCGTCGCTGTAGCGGTAAATGCCGCGATAGGTGTTTGAGGAAAGTACTGTTTGAG
>JAQWCT010000194.1 GCA_028705785.1 Sulfurospirillaceae bacterium
GGTTTAAAGACATTGAGCTCAAAGTTACCTTGACTTGCCCCAAACGCAATCGCCGTATCGGCGCCAAATACTTGGCACGCAACCATCGTCACTGCTTCGGCTTGCGTAGGGTTCACTTTGCCTGGCATGATGGAACTTCCTGGCTCATTCTCAGGAATGTTAAGCTCACCAATGCCACACCTTGGACCCGAAGCGAGCCACCTGATATCATTGGCGATTTTCATCAAGTTCGCCGCTAAACCTTTGTTCGCACCACTCGCAAACACAAGCGCGTCATGCGAGGTTAAAGCGTGAAATTTATTGGGAGAAGAGACAAAGGTTTTGCCTGTGAGTTTCGTAAGTTCCTCGCTGACAAATTCACTCAGCTTTGGATGCGCATTGATGCCCGTTCCCACAGCCGTTCCACCAATGGCAAGCTCGCGCAAGGATTCAAGTGCTTGCAGAATGTGTGAAGAAGAGTGCTCCAACATACTGCGGTACCCGCTAAACTCTTGCCCAATTGTGAGTGGCGTTGCATCTTGGAGGTGGGTTCGACCGATTTTAATAATGCCTACAAACTCTTTTTCTTTGGCTTCGAGTGTCTCTTTGAGCTTCTCTAATGAAGGGAGCAGTTGCTCTTCGATTTCGATGACACTCGCGATGTGCATAGCTGTGGGGAAGGTGTCGTTGGAGCTTTGAGACATATTGACATGATCATTAGGGTGAATCAGTTTCTCTTTTCTAAAATCACCCCCGAGTATTTCCGTAGCGCGGTTGGCGATGACTTCGTTCAGGTTCATATTGGTCTGTGTGCCACTGCCTGTTTGCCAGATGGCGAGGGGAAATTCACCGTCAAATTTACCTGCAAGAATCTCATCGCATGCTTGGATGATAGAGCCTGCTTTTTTGGCATCGAGTTTGTTTAGCTTTTGATTAACCGTAGCTAAAGAGCGTTTGAGCAGTGCAAAGGCGCGAATAAGCTCTTTGGGCATCTTCTCAGTGCCGATTTTAAAGTTCTCCAAACTACGCTCTGTTTGAGCACCCCAATAACGCTCATTGGGAACTTTGATCTCACCCATAGTGTCTTTTTCGATTCTATAATCCATAATGACTCCTTGATTTCATTTCATTCATTATGGCACAGCGGAGTTTGAAAAAAATAGCACTTTTAAAATTATCTTCAAAAACTAAAGTTTACTTTTACATGTAAAGGAAAGGTGAGAAAAAATCATTGACCAAAGGGCATTAACCCGATGGTCAACGGTAAAAGTTTTAAAGTTTAGCGAGAGCTTCTTTTGCGTATTTAATGCCAAGTTCATAGGCTTTAATATTATCTGCATGAACTTTTTCTGGCACTTTTGAAAGCATGACTTCACGAACAAGGTCATGAGATAAAACTTGTGTCATTTCAACGGTAATTGCAAG
Organism: Sulfurospirillaceae bacterium; assembly: GCA_028705785.1. Classification (GTDB taxonomy): domain Bacteria; phylum Campylobacterota; class Campylobacteria; order Campylobacterales; family Sulfurospirillaceae; genus Sulfurospirillum. Next base: position 1,405 of record JAQWCT010000194.1, read on the forward strand.
TGCTACGACAGATTGGGTGATGACATTACCGACTTCTTCTTTTGCAATGGTAATGAGAGGAATCTCAATAATTTTCCATTTTTGTCTATCTTCAGCATTAACCGTAACTAAGTTTGGTTCAACCACAATTAAACCGCCCTCTTTTACGCCACTTTTAAATTGGTTAAAACTCACTTGTGCTGTCGCTATCATAAACTCAATTTCACCCTCATTAGCATAAGGAAATAAAATCTCGCTCTCATCAAGCAAAATATCGACTTTCGTAGGTCCGCCTCTTACTTGTGAAGTATAGGTAGAGGCTTTAACGCCATATCCACCCTCTTTTATCTTTGCTACGGCTAAAATCTCACCTGCTAGGATAACACCTTGACCACCAACACCCACAAATCGTAATTGTCTTCTCATCATGGGCTCCTTATAGCTTCACAGTCGTTTTATTTTGTGCAGCAAAGATGACTTTGTCGTATGCTTCACAATATTCTAGTTTGTCAGTCTCTTGTTTTAAAATACCAATAGGAAATTTACCCTCTTGTTCTTCTGGTGGTAAAAGGTCAAATTTTTTCTTTCCTAAAATTCTACTATCAATCCATGCGAGGTTTTGTACGGCTTCACCCATTTTATTTTTTCGTCCAAGATTGATATGGCAGTTTGAAAAAATATCAAAAAATGAGTAACCCTTGTGTGAAAATCCAGCGACTAAAACTTTTTCAAGTTTTTGTGGATCAAGCACAGATTCTCGTGCAACAAAAGTAGCTCCAGCAGCGTCAGCAAGTTTCGCCGCATCAAAACTAGGATCGACATTGCCATAATTGGCTGTCGCTGTCCAAAAACCTTGCGGCGTTGTAGGACTGGTTTGAGAATTGGTCAAACCATAGATAAAGTTATTAATCAAGATATGATTTAAATCGATATTTCTTCGACAGCCATGAATCGTATGGTTACCACCAATTGCTAGACCATCACCGTCACCTGTTACGACAATAACATGTTTTTCAGGATTGGCAAGTTTGATACCCGTTGCATACGCAATAGCCCTACCATGTGTTGTATGAACCGTATTACAGTCGATGTATGAGCTAAATCGCCCACTACATCCAATACCAGAAACTATACATACATCATTCATATCCCAACCCATAGTGTCAATCGCACGAATAACGGATTTTAAGATAACACCATCACCACAGCCCCAACACCAAAGGGTTGGCATTTTATCAACTCTTAGATATTTATCATAATTAAAAGCCATTACATCATCTCCTTAACTCTTGCAACCATCTCAAGTGGTGCAATAGGGCGACCATTTGCTTTGTGCAATGTTGCAAAATCATCTCGTTTCATTACGCGCTCTATCTCTTCAAGATACTGACCCATATTCAACTCAGTCACCATAATTTTTTCAAATCTTTTACCAATTTCTTGAAGCTTTGCTTTTGGGCTTGGCCATAAAGTAATAGGTCTAAACAACCCCGCTTTTATACCTTCACTTCGAAGTTTCATAACCGCTTCTTTAGCACCCCTACTGATACTTCCATACGCGATGATACACACTTCTGCATCATCTAGCATAAACTCTTCGTAATGGACTAAATCATCTGTTTTGGTATTGATTTTATTCATTAAGCGTTCGATATTGTATTCACAGGCATCTCCATCTTCAGTCGGGAAACCCATATCGCCATGATGTAAACCTGTTACATGGTAATGATAGCCTTTAAAGAAAGGATTAAGAACTGCTGGCTCAGTTGGACCTGCTGCGTAAGGCTTATAGTCTTTAACATCACCCGTAAACTCTGCACGATTAACGACTATCTTCTTCACCTCTTCCAAGTCAGGTAAAACAGCTTTACCATGCATATGTCCAAGTGTTTCATCTAAAAGTACAAACACCGGTGTCATATATTTTTCAGCAATATTAAAAGCTCTAATGGTTTCGCTATAGGCTTCTTCTAAACTACCAGGGCACAGAGAAATGGATGCAAAATCACCATGTGTAGGATATTTTGCTTGACCAATGTCTGCTTGTGAAACACGCGTTGGAAGACCAGTTGATGGACCACCACGCATAACATTAACGATGACGAGTGGAATCTCTGCTATAAAACTATAACCGATTTGCTCCGCTTTGAGTGAAATTCCTGGACCACTCGTTGCTGTCATAGACTTAACACCACTCATAGAAGCTCCAAGAGCAACACAAATACCACCAATTTCATCTTCCATTTGTATGAATTTTCCACCATTTTTTGGTAGTAGATTACTTAAATCCTCTGCTACTTCACTCGAAGGCGTAATTGGATAGCCTCCAAAAAATTTACATCCACAATCAATCGCAGCTTTTGCAACCAGTGCATTACCACTTGAAATTACTTCTCTTGCCATTCCATGAGCTCCTTATGCACCAAGTTTTCTAAATTTATTTTGTTTTACTGCTTGCGATCTTTCTTTTGCCCCATCACTTAACTTCGCAAATTTAAACTCTGTTCGATCAGCTACAAAAATAGCAAAATCAGGGCAATGCAATTCACAATCCTTACATCCAATACAGGCCTCAGGGACGACAACTTCGATCATAGATCCTAAAGTTGAATTGGGTGCAGGAATCATTCCTAAAACACCAGCTGGGCACATACTGACACAAATATCACAAGCTTTACACCTCGAAACATTAACCCATACTGGCGTATTACTTGGAGCGGTTACTAAACTCATCCTTAATTCTCCTTTTCTGAACTCATTTTACCTATAGCACACGATACAAAACTCTTTCCTTTAAGTAATGCACCCTCTAATCCACCTAAATCTTCGTGAATGGAGGGGTAACCTAATGATTTGAGTGTTTGCAAAAGATAAACTTCCTCTTCATCAGAATTGACAGTGGCACTCACAACGCGTGGGTCACTTTCTAAACTGACTTCAATATCTGGAAATCTATCTTTGAGTTTGGATTTTACAGTCCCTGCACATCCACCACACTTAATATTAAAAACTTCATAACTTTTTTTCATTTTTTGAGTACCTCTGCTACTTTTTTACCAATTTGCGCAGGTGTTTGTACAACATGTACACCTACTGCTTCAAGTGCAGCCATTTTTTCAGCTGCTGTACCTGCACTACCACTTATAATGGCACCGGCATGTCCCATTCGTTTACCTTTAGGGGCACTTTGTCCTGCAATAAATGCAACAACAGGTTTGGTTATATGTTTTTTGATAAAGGCTGCTGCTTGAATTTCCAAATCACCACCAATTTCACCGATCATTACAATTGCTTCAGTTTCTGGGTCTGCTTCAAACATTGCAAGCAATTGAATATAAGAAAGTCCGATGATAGGGTCTCCTCCTATACCAACAGCCGTAG
>JAQWCT010000195.1 GCA_028705785.1 Sulfurospirillaceae bacterium
CAATCGTAAAGAATATGATATCATTAAAAATCATTCAACAGATGGCGAAAAAATGGTATCTTTTATTTCAACATTTAAAGAATATGCTTCTATCATTCGTCATCACCATGAACGCTATGATGGGGATGGTTATCCTGATGGGCTTAAAGGCGAAGCGATTCCTCTTTTGTCACGCATCATGAGTGTGGCAGACTCTTTTGATGCCATGACCACCAATCGTATCTACAAATCACGAAAAACATTTGACAAAGCATTGCTTGAACTTCAACGATGTGCAAATACTCAATTTGACCCTCTTGTTGTAGAGAAGGCAGTAGAGACTTTAGCTTCTTTTGAAGAATTTGTTTTAACTTCACAAGTCCCAGATAATGCCATTCAAGAAGAGCGATTTGCGTACTATTTTAAAGATGTTCTGACCAATGCTTATAGTAGCGATTATTTAAACTATTTTCTGCAAAATAATAAAGAAAATAAAACATTGCATTGTTGTTATCTTATTAAACTTCATCATATGCAAAATTACAATGAACAGTATGGGTGGAAATGTGGTGATGCTCTTCTTAAAGAGATTGTTCTGCGTATTAAAGTTCTTTTTCGTTCAAATTATATTTTTCGTATCTTTGGAGATGATTTTGTTGTGCTTAATGGCTTACATGTAGAGGTTGATAATGAAGAGATATGTTACAAAATGTGTGCAGGTTTTGACGGTTTAAAAATCAGTTTTAAGCATTTTGATCTGCAATCACAGGCTATTGATAAATGGGAAGAATTTGGACAATAGTTTAAATACTAGACACCACCATTAAACGGAAAAACTTCCAGATATATTAATTGTCATTTAATATTGGTTTGTGTATAGTTTTTAGATTGTCACACAAAAGTGTGAAAGATGTGTAGAAGGAGATTTTGTGAGTAAACGCGTAATTTTAGTCGATGACTCTAAAACTATTTTGGCGACTGCTGAGATGGCGTTAGAGGAGATGATAGGCAAAGGGGTAATAGAGTTTGCAACTTATCTTAATCCTGCAGAACTTTTGGACGCACTACTGCGTGGTGCAGAAGACTATGACCTTCTTATTAGCGATATCAATATGGCTCAAATGAGTGGACTTGACCTCTCAGAACAGCTTAAATCCCATGATAAATTCAAAAATAGACCTATTTTGATATTAACAACAGAGAGTTCTCCTGAAATGAAGGCAAGAGGTAAGGCTATTGGCGTAACAGGCTGGATGGTTAAACCCTTTAGTGACGACAAGCTAATCAAAGCTATAAGTATGGTGTTAGGACTATAAACATGGAAGAAAAAAAAGCCAAAGGTGTTGGACGAGCAACAAATCGATTTCTCACTTTTTATCTCGAAGAGGAAATTTATGGTGTCAATATCTTTGATGTCAAAGAAATTATCGCGATGATGAAGACGACTCCCATTCCCAAAACTCCCAAATTTATCAAAGGGGTGATGAATCTTCGAGGTAACATCATCCCTGTTGTCGATATGCGTGTTAAATTCGACATGCCTGAAGTTGAACCACAGATGTATACCGCTATTGTGATTATCACCATTGAGGGCAAAAACATTGGTTTTATCGTCGATAAAGTCGAAGAAGTGGTTAATGTTGAGGATGAAAACATCTCCCCGCCACCAGAGTTTGGCTCACAAGTTGATACCAAATTTATCAAACATATGGCAAAACAAAAAAACAAAGTCGTGATGATACTCGATTTAGTCGCACTTTTTGGTGTAGAAGAATTGAGTTTAGTTCAAAATTTAAATAAAATAATCAGCGATAAAGGATAGATAATGGGCAGTAATATGACTTTAGGAAAAAGAATTTCTATAGGGTTTGGTCTTTTGGTATTGATTACTTTGGTGCTAGGTGCCATAGGGGCTATCAATATGCGTAGTGCTGCAAGTGATTCCGCAAGGCTCTCGGATATTTATGCTCCAGAGGTGCGAGTAGCAACAGAAGTTTTTGCAACGGCCAATCAAATTCGCTATGACATCAGAGCTTTTACCATGCAAGACAATGAAACGGCTCTTGCTAATGCAAAAAAGGGATTTGTCGAACTTCAAAAATATTTAACAGATGCTAAAGCACTCGGCAAAAAATATGACCTTAAGGCGCTTTTGGAGAGCGAAGGAAAAGCTTCCAAGGCACTAGGTGAGTATATGGCTTCTGTTGAGCGAAGTGAAAAAATTCTTGTCAATAAAAAGATATATGATAAACAAATGGTTGATAATGCTAGTATTTTTATGAAAAATGCAGAAGAGTATTTAAGAACGCAAGAACAACAACTCAAAGAAGAGATGGTTGCTAAAGTAGATAGTACTAAGCTTTTAGCGCGACTCGAAAAGATTACACACATTAGCAATGTTATGAATATAGGCAATAATGCTAGAGTCATGGGACAGCGCGCACAAGCTAAAAACGATGTTACTTTAATTGAGAGCGCTATTGCTCAATTTGACGGTATCTATAAGATGATTGCTCAAATTAGAGCAACCACTGTCCGACCAATCAATCTAGAGCAACTTAAAAATATCGAAAATGCAGCCAAAGTGTATGAATCTGCACTTAGAAGTTTTACAGGTGTGATGCAAAATACAGTGGCAGAAAATACGCTTTGTGTTAAGGCGGCTGATGAAGTATTGGGCGCAGCCACTGATGTTGTGAATTTGGGTGTTAAAAGTACTATTGAAATTGCCGAAGAATCAACAATATCACTTAATTTTGCTTCTTGGGTCATGGTCATTGGGCTTGTTATAGCATTATTATTGAGTGCATTAACAGCACTTTACATCATCCGAAGTATTGTAAAAATAGTCACAGAAGCGGTTAAATCTCTCTCTGAGGGAACGACACAAGTTGTGAGTGCAAGTGAGCAAATCAGCTCTGCTTCGGTCTCTTTGGCTGAGGGCGCGAGCTCACAAGCCAGTAGTGTGGAAGAAGTGAGTGCAACCATAGAGCAAGCAACAGCAAGTAACAATCAAAATGCAGACAATAGCAGAGAAGCCAATATCTTAGCACAGCACTCTAATGATGCCGCAAAAGTGGGTAATCAACGCGTGGGAGACTTGATGGTAGCGATGCAAGAAATCACCGCTTCGTCTCAAAAAATTTCTCGTATCATCAAAACCATCGATGAAATAGCGTTCCAAACCAATCTTTTAGCCCTTAATGCCGCAGTTGAAGCCGCGAGAGCAGGTGAACATGGACTAGGATTTGCCGTGGTTGCAGAAGAGGTTAAAAACCTTGCTGAACGAAGTGCAGGGGCTGCTAAAGAAATCACCGGTATCATCGAAGCAAGTATTGACCAAGTTAAATCAGGAACCGAAGTTGCCAATAAAACCAAAGAATCTTTTACTGAGATTCTTAATGGTATCAAAAAGACTTCAGACCTTATCGGAGAGATCGCCATTTCTGCTAAAGAACAAGCTGAGGGTATGAATCAAATCGCCATAGCGATGGGCTCAGTGGATCAAATCACACAACAAAATGCATCAGCTTCTGAAGAAACAGCAGCTGCCGCTGAAGAGCTAAATGCTCAAGCACTCTCAATGCTTGATAATGTTTCAGAACTTGCATTGCTTGCAGGTTTTGATATGGGAAAAGAAAATCGTGCGACTAAAAGCATCAAAAGAATTTCAACTCCAAGCCTTCCTCCTAAACGACTTTCCGTGTCCACAAGTAGTAAAAAACCTATGAATAAGCCATCCTCTACAGCTTCAAGACGCAATAATGAAGATGTTTTCCCACTAGAAGAAAGCGATCTTAAAGAATTTTAGAACAAATCCTCACAAGGAGATAACAGTCTCCTTGTGAAAAGCTTGTAACAAAGGTTTTGACATGTGTATTGATGGTGATGTTTTAGAATTAGATATCGAGATGGATTTAGAAGAGGTCAAGGCATTGCAGGCATTTGTCAAAGATAGACTTGGTTATATCGAAGAGATTTCATTGCTTCGTTCAGGAACTGGGTTACCTTCTACCTCTGCTCTTTTTTCACTTCTCTTTTGTATGAAAAAGGTTAAGCCTTCCCTTAAAATAGATTTTATTGATGCGCTATCTTTAGATTTAGAAAGTTTTGGAATGATGTATTGGAATACCCATGAGTAAAGAAAAATTAAAACAAATATTTATTGAAGAAGCAACTGAGATTATTGAAAAAATGGATATTGATATCCTTAATTTTGAAGAATCGCCCAGTGATAAAGGACTTTTAAACGAGATATTTAGAGGTGTGCATACGCTCAAAGGCAGTGCCAATGCGTTTAATTTTTCTCGCCTTGGAGAGTTTGTACATCACTTTGAAGATGTATTAGACTTTTTTAGAAGTAGCGATGACATCCCCAATGAGAGTCATGTAGATGTCTTTTTAGAGGGTGTTACGGTTATCAAAGAGACACTCATCTTTGAAGTTGAAGATAAAAGTGGTAAGCCAGATAGTTATGAAGCGTGTTTGGAAAAGATACGAAATATTATCTTACATGTAAAGAATAAGGAAGAACCAAAAAGCGCTACGAGTAACGATCTAGCTTTAGAATTTGGTAACGATGATTTCGAAATTAGCCCACAAAAAAGGGCTAATGAAGTAGAACTTTTAGGTGCGTTACAAGAGGGTGAACAACTCTTTAAAATCACACTTAAGTTAGATACTGATATCTATTTGCGTGGATTTGATCACTTTTTATTTTTCAAAAATCTCTTACATGTAGGCAGAATTCTCTCTTCTTTTTGGCAAATACCGCAGAGATCG
>JAQWCT010000196.1 GCA_028705785.1 Sulfurospirillaceae bacterium
AAAACTGCTTTTCCATGACAGGAATGACTTGTTTTTTACGGCTAAGTACACCATCTATCCACATTTCATGATTAACCAGTTTTGCGTTAAAGGCTGCTTCAATTTTACTTTCATCATCGCTGAGTACCAAAAACTGAGAGCCTTCTATCATGATGTCAGTGAGAAGTAACATCACTGTATGGCGATTTCCCTCGGCTTTATATGCTTTCATGTCGGCAAATAACGCTTCTTTCATCGCGTCAAATACTTTAAGGTCTACTACTTCAAGCTGACCAATACCGATTTTATTGCCACCCATCTCAAAGTCTTTAAAATCACGAAGCAATAAGGCTCTAGGACTCGTACCAACAACAGCAGATTTGACCAAAAACATCTCCATACCCAAAGCTTTAAAGTCTTCAACGCCTGCGATTTTTGCTAGCTCTTTAACCGCTTTGGTGTCCACTTTGGTACAAGTAGGGGATTTGAATAAAACTGTGTCGCTTAAAATTGCCAACATCATGGCGCCTGCAATATTTTGAGGAATGTCAATTTTATAATGGTCAAACATCTCTTTAACAATCGTGCAGGTACAGCCCACAGGACGAATCCAACACTCTAGCGGCGTAGAAGTCGTAATGTCACCTAATTTATGGTGATCGACAATACCCAAGATATTGGTCTCTTTAAGATTGTGTGGTGCTTGCGCAAGGTCTGAATAGTCCGTAATGTAAAGATTTTCACCAGAAAAATCGTTTTTAAGCTCAGGCACTTCAAGTCCAAATGTTTTCAAAATAAATGTTGTCTCAGGGCTAAGTTCTCCTTGTCTCGCAGGTGTACAAGGTTCTCCCAGTTGTGTTTTAAGGTAAGAGAGAGAAATGGCTGAACACACAGAATCCGAATCAGGATTGATGTGTCCACAAGCATAAGTTTTCATAAGAGTTCCTTCGATTTTTTAACGATATTATAGCCGATTATCGTAAAATGAGGGAAGGCAATTTCTTTGGGTTTTTAATCCTTAATTGTTTATTAACATTCGTTTGCCCAAAAACAACTTCGATGTCAGAGTTACTTACCCCAAATTCTTTGGCCAAAAATTTGACCATGTGGTCTGTGGCTTTTCCGCCCTCTGGTGTAGCGGTGACACTGATTTTGAGCTGATTACCTTTGGGTTTTCCAATGGCATCTCTTTTGGAGCTGGGTTTGCCTAAAATGCTGAGCACTAAAATATCATCTTCCCATCGATAAAAGCCCTCTTCTTTGGAAATTTTAGGTTTTTTTTCTTTTTTAACTGCCATCTTGCACCTTCTTTTCCCTTTGTGCTGCGATCTCTTTATCACTCCAAACATCGTATGGGTCGCGATAAGGAAATCCTTTTAACTTCTTTTGTATTATAGTGTGCGTTGCACAAATGCCTTTGATGTCACTCGTCTCGTCATGAATGACATTGACCTCGAATCCTACTTCAACAAGGGCAATTTGGACAGAAGTAAGAGAGGTCGAACAAACCAAAACACCCTCTTTTTTAAGTAATTTTTTGAGTTTTTCAAAAAATTCTACGCTTACTAATGAGGCGTTATTGGTTTCTAAAAATGGATCTAAAAAGATGATGTCAAAAGCATTTTCTAGTTTTGAGAGCGTATATCTTGCCTCCGCATTGTAAAAATCAATGGTACTATTTTTCTCTTGATAAAAACTAACCGCATAAAGTGCTTCCAAAATCTTTACATGTAAAGGATTTGAGACCACCGAAGCACTTTGTTTGAGTAGCATTCTATCTTGGTCTAATGCGCTTACATGTAAAGAATGTGATGCGCTACTTTGAGCAAGTTCAACACTTAAAAAGGTGTTGTACCCCATGCCAAAACCGATGTCTAAAAGTGTTACATCTTCTTTTAAAAGCCTCGCTTCTAAGTTTGAGTGCTTTAAAAAAAGTTCTCTTCCTTGCGTCAACGCTCCTGCTCTTGGATGGTAAAAATCTTTATAGTTTTTATTCCAAAAAGTCGCACTCCCCTCTTTTGTGATAATTTTATTTTGTATTTCATTACTTTTTTGAACGCTATTTTCAATTAAATCGCCTTGTGTGATGCCTCGATAACGCATCGTTTGCGCGATGTATTCTCCAAATTGTCCTTTGTGTATATGCCAAATCGGTGCGATTAAATCTTTCTTGGGGGTATCTGTAGCAATTCTCAAGATAGGAATATGAGCGGGGATATATCTTAGCAATTCGATGAGCTCTTCAGCGTATTCGTACTCGCTAAATGTCTTAAAAGGTTTCGCTTCGTACTCATATGCTAGTTGTGTATTTTTAATAACATGCAAATGATGAATTTTGATACCATCAATGTGGAGTTTCACCAATGCATCTACACTCTTTAGCCAATGCTCCCTTGTTTCATAAGGAAGCCCCACGATAATATGTGCGTAAGTTTTGATGCCATGTTTTTGAAGATTGCGTATGGATTCCTCGCTTTTGGCAAAGTCATGCCCACGGTTGATGCGAAGCAGGGTTTCATCATGCGCACTTTGCACACCCAACTCTACATGTACGGCTATCGTTTTGTTTAGTGTCGCTAAAAAAAGCAGTGTCGCTTCGTTTAAGCAATCAGGTCTTGTCCCTACATGTAAAGCCTTAAAGGGATAGTGTTTCAAAAGTTTTTCATACGCTTCTTTTTGCTCTAACACCGAAGCAAAAGTCCCTGTATATGCTTGAATATACAACGCAAAATGCTTCGCCCGATAACGCCTTTTGGCAAAAGCAATGCCTTTTTCTATCTGCTCTTCTACACTTTTAGCATCTGCGATTTGTGCTGCTCTAGCACCGTTTTGTGGGCAAAATGTACATCCACCACTACCATCAATTTCCCTATTAGGGCATCCAAAATCCAAATCAATAGGAATGCTAAATAAAGGCTCGCCATAGATTTGAATCATATGGTTTTTATGACTGAGGTAGGGAAGTTGCATCTATTTAAAAAGCATCTTTCTAAGCTTGGTCAGTCCCAAACGCATTCCACTGTACATCATTATCTGCGCCATTTTTTTCCACATCGACTTTTCGTAACAAGGACTTGGGCACTTACGACAACTCGGCTTTATCTCATGCGGACATTCTTTGAGTCTTTGGATAGCATAGTTAAGCACATGGTCACACTCAAAGCAGAGCGAACTTTCAAGTTTGGGACTCTGCGTATGCTTATTGTCGCAATAAGTTTTGATAAAACGATAAAGCGTTGCGCTATCTTCTTCAAATTTTTCGGGGGTCATCACTTGCCTTTACATGTAAAGTGTACAAAATTTGGTGATAAAAAATCCACCCACAATGAGCCAAATAAATAAAATCAAAGCCAAAAGCATCGCCTTCCCACCCACGCCTTTAAACTTTGCAAAACTGGTTTCCATGCCCAGAGCACTCATCGCCATCGTAAGAATAAAAGTATCCAAAAGATTGATTTTCTCGACCATCACTAAAGGCAAAAGATTCAAAGAATTAAATCCCGCAACCATAATAAAAAAGACTGCAAACCATGGAATAACCATCTTTTTTTCGCCAGAAATACTCAAAAACTTGGACACAATATAGCCTAAAATCATCAAAACAGGAACCAATAACATCACACGAATCATCTTTACGATTACTGCATTGGTCGCTACTTCTTGGTCTATCGCACTTCCGGCTCCCACGACTTGAGCGACTTCATGGATAGTTGCTCCGATATAAATACCCTCAGTTTTAAAATCAAGCGGAATCCAACCTAATTGATAGATGAGTGGATATAAAAACATAGCCACAGTGCCAAAAAGAACAACGGTTCCAACGGCTACTGCACTTTTATAGGACTCATTTTTGAGTACGCCCTCAGCGGCAAGTACCGCAGCTGCGCCACAAATAGCACTTCCTACACTGGTTAGTATAGCTGTTTCAAAATCAAGTTTCAATACTTTTACACCGATAAAATACCCCAACAATAAAGTGAGTGTTACCACTAAAATACTGGCCATAAAACCAGAAATCCCCACACTTTGTATCTGCGTAAAAGTAATACGAAATCCATATAAGATAATGCCCGCTCGTAAAAGGTTTTTGGTACAAAAATGTATTCCCTTATCCCACTCTTTTGGCAAATGTATCCGCAAAGAGTTTGCATAAATCATCCCTAAAACAATGCCAACAACCAAAGGGGAAATGGCAAAATGGGTAAAAAAGGGAAGTTGTGCGAGAGTAAACGCTACAAAAGAGAGTAAAAAAACAAACAAGAGACCATTGAGGGTATGGGGACGATTGAGTTGACTAAAAGCCACGATGCACCTTTGAATATTTTTGAGATTATACACTAAAAGAAGAAGACAGGCACTCTGTGCCTGTTCCTAAAAGTTATTTTGCAGGAATAATAATCCCTTTGTAAGGACCAAATTTATGTTGATGACGCGTTTTATCATCCATGTAAGGAGCGATATCACTATCTGGAACTTTTACTTTGGTATCTGGAAAATCATTTTCTCTCCCTGCTTTAACGGTGCGCGGTTTATCGTAATTATTGATATATGCTGCTACATCATAGGCTTGAGCATCTGTAAGTATTCGACTCTGATTACTTGCACCCAAAGGCATATTAGCCACTATCCAATCAGCCGCTCGAATTACCCTAAACATTCCAGCCCCCGTGTTGTAGCTATCTTTGCCCCAAAGTGCGGGGAATTCATAGCCATTGGCTTTACCTTCTCGCT
>JAQWCT010000197.1 GCA_028705785.1 Sulfurospirillaceae bacterium
CTGGGACTTTGTTTCATTCCACGGTTAAATCTTCCATCGCTTTAGGCTCGCTTTTACTCGATGGCATCGGCGATACTTTGCGAGTTTCTATCACAGGAGAGCTTGAAGAAGAGATTAAAGTGGGTCGAGCTATCCTTAAAGATAGTGGGGTGGAAAGCCATGGTCTGAACATCATCTCTTGTCCCACTTGTGGCAGACTTGAAGCCAATTTGGTTAAAGCGGTAGCTGAGGTTGAAAGACGCACTAAACACATCACAGCACCTTTAAATATCTCAGTCATGGGATGTGTGGTCAATGCCATTGGCGAAGCCAAACACGCTGATGTCGCCATTGCTTTTGGTAAAGGGCAAGGACTTATCATGGTCAAAGGTGAAGTAGTTGAAAAGCTTAAAGAAGAAGAACTTGTCGATAAATTTTTAGAGGCAGTCGAGAAAGCTGCTAAGGAGTATAAAGCGTGACCAATTTACACAATATCAATATCGAACGATCCGTTCTAAGCTCCATTTTATTTAATCCTGCCACATTTGAAGATGTCGCCGCAGTCCTTGGGGGTAAAGATTTTTACTTGCCAAGTCATCGTTATATTTTTGAGGCGATGGAAGCGTGCGAGAGAGAAGATTTACCCATTGATGAGGAATTTATCAAAAAGAAGCTCAATCAACAAGGGCGATTTGACGAAGATGCAATGTTGGAGATTTTATCGACCAATCCTTTACCTGCCACTAAGGCGTATGTTGAGGAGATAAGAGAAAAAGCGATTAAGCGAGAATTGGTACAGTTGACAAGTGACATCAAAGAAATTGCTGTTGAAAAAGATTTGCCCTCAAGCGAAGTAGTGGATTTGGTACAACAAAAACTTTACCAGATAACGCAAGAAAATGGCAGCAAGGAGTTTCGGGAATCTCCTGAGATGACCCATGCTGCAATTGCACATATCCATGAGATGAAAAAACGCGGAAACTCTGGTGTTGTGGGCGTTGATAGTGGATTTGCAGAGATAAACCGTTTGACAGCTGGGTTTGGTGAGGGCGATTTGATCATCGTGGCGGCTCGTCCTGCGATGGGTAAGACGGCATTTTGTCTAAACTTGGCACAAAATGCACTTGACCGAGGGCGTGGTGTGGCGATATTTTCCCTTGAGATGCCTGCTGAGCAGTTGATGCTCAGGATGCTCAGTGCTAAGACTTCCATACCGCTTCAAAAGCTTAAAGTGGGCGATATGGGTGATGACCAGTGGAGTAGGCTCACAAGTGCGGCGGATGATATGGCGAAGAAGAAATTTTTTGTCGATGACAATGGCTCGGTGGACATCCATAAAGTCAGGGCAAAGCTTAGAAAACTCAAATCTCAACATCCTGAAATCTCCTTGGCGATTATCGACTATTTGCAGTTGATGACTTCGGCTGGAAATAGAGATAGGCATATCGAGGTAAGTGATATAAGTCGAGGCTTAAAGCTTTTGGCAAGAGAGCTGAATATCCCTATCATCGCACTTTCACAGCTTAACCGAGGGCTTGAGAGCAGGGGCGATAAGCGCCCGATGCTAAGCGACTTAAGAGAATCTGGGGCGATAGAACAAGATGCGGATATGATTTTATTTGTGTATCGTGATGATGTTTACCGAATGAGAGAAGAGAAAGAAAAAGAGCAAAAGGCTCGAACTGAGGGCAAAGAATACAAAAGCAATTTCTTTGAAAAGCCTGAAGAGTTAGCCGAAGTCATCGTAGGAAAAAACAGAAATGGACCTGTTGGTGTGGCAAATCTCGTGTTTCAAAAAGCATGTACGCGGTTTGTGGATGGCGGAAGCAGGGTTCCTGTGGAAGTCATTTATAACGATGCCAATATGGATTTTAAAGAAGCAAAGATTAGTATGCCTGCCCTCTAAATGATAACTGTACCATTATTTACGCGTAAAAAAGAGATTTTGATAGCGTTTTTAGTGGTACTGTTGTTGGGTTGCATCTCTTTATTTATCGAATACCAAAACTACCAAAGCTTCATCAAAGAGCCTTTACATGTAAGCAAAGCAATCGTCCTCAACCACTATCAAAAGACCAATGAAAAAGGTCGCACTTACGATGTTTTCAAACTTCAATTAGAGAGCGGAGTCTCTTTTTATACCGTTTCATGGAAACCCAAAACGATTCCGCTTAAATCCAAAGTCAAAGTAAAATTCAAAATAGAAAATCTCTCTTTTTTAAAGTATATGCAAGGATTTTATGCCACTTCTTTATCGTTGTATGAAGTCGATGAGGATGATACTTTTTTTGATGTACGCAAACTCTATCGTTGGATTGAAAAACAGCATGAAAATGCTAAAGCGACTGAGTTTTACACTACACTTCTTTTTGCAACACCCATTTCCAAAGAGTTAAGAGAAGATGTCCAAAAGTGGGGCATTACGCATCTTATCGCCATTAGTGGTTACAATGTGGGTGTTATCTCATTTTTACTCTTTTTCTTTTTAAAGCCCATTTATCAATTTTTTCAAGATAGGTATTTCCCTTACCGAAATGCTACGGCAGATTTGAGTGTGGTTGTGTTTATCTTTTTATTTGCATATATGTGCATTATTGACTTTGTTCCTTCGTTTTTGAGGGCTTTTGTGATGAGTATCTTAGGATTTTTCTTCTTTTCTCGTGGTATCAAAATCCTCTCTTTTGAGACTTTGGCGATAACGATTTTGGGTATTTTAGCTTTTCATCCACCGCTTTTCTTTTCACTTTCTTTTTGGTTTTCGGTCGCGGGTGTTTTTTACCTCTTTGTCTTTTTACACCATTTTTCACATCTCAATAAATGGCTTTTATTTATCTTGCTTGACATTTTCGTCTTTATCTCGATGATACCCATTGTTCATGCCACTTTTCCTGTCTTTACGCTTTTACAGCTGACTTCGCCTTTATCGAGCATTGTTTTTATCGTTTTTTATCCACTAAGTGTTTTTTTACATCTCATAGGGCAAGGGGGAATACTCGATACTCTTTTGCTAGGATTCTTACATGTAAAGGCTCAAAGTTATACTTTAGCGGTAGAGCAGTGGATGCTTATCCCTTATATTGGGCTTTCGCTTTTAGGTATCCGTTTTAAAGAGGCGATGTTTGCAAGTTTTGGCATGGCATCTTTGAGTTTCTTTTTGTTATTTTAGTTGTGCCATTTCTTGATTTATTTTTTGATACATTGCTTTATCTAAGACAATTTGAGGAACGCTAATATCTTGCGTATTGTCTAACTTTTTGAGTCGCTTGGTACTTAAGGATGGCTCTTCGATAGAGCTAAAGCCATCAGGTTTTCTCCCCGTAAGTCTTTCGATATACGCAATGCTTTGTTGAAAAGCTTGCTTGTCTTCACAATGTAGCGTAGCTCCCTCGTAACAATAGGGCATCAGTCGTGCTGCATATTTGAGTTGGGCGTCGTGAAATACCTTAACATTAGGGTTGTCAGTTTTAACACTACTGCCTTTTTCGTAGGCATTATAAACAACAGCTTGAAGATTTTTGGTGTGCTGGATATTCCAATGTGTTGGATGATAGGATGCCACAAATAGTACGACTGGATCTTTAGACTCTTTAAGCCAAAGGTCTAAGCCATGGTCTTGTCGCCAACCACCATATAAGCCGACCATATAGATTTTCGTTTGAGGGGTGATAAGTGTTTTAAATGAATGGTCTATTTCTTGTGCGGCATCTTGTAGGTCACATAAAAAATCGACTTGCCCATAATTATTAATATATTCAATTTCGATTCTGTGTTTTCCTTTGGTGAAGGTATAAGGAATTGAGGTAGAATTGTTTCCATCGTAAATAACTTTTCCATCAATGATGACTTTGGCTTTTGCCCAACTAATGGAAAGGACGATATTTTTTAAAGTATCTTTGTCAAACTCAAAATCTCCTATCCATAATCCCATAAAATGGTCAGGTGAAATATAATAAAATTTCTTTTTATCCGAATAATGTACGCTAATTTTAGGTGAATCTTCAAAATGCATAATGCGTGTTGGTTGTTCTGTTTGCATGAAAAAAGCACGAAATTTATTGAGAGGTCTGTGTTCTTTGTCAATCTCTAATATTTGAGACCATCGTTTTTCTTCAAACGCATAAAATGGATTTTCACGCCTTTTTTCAGCAATGTTTTTAGCTTCTAAAATATTTTTCGAGATTTGTTCAAGTTCTTGATATTTCTTGTGGTCAAGAACAATCAAAGGTAGTTCTACCTGCTTTGCTTTGGAGGAGGGGCTAAATCCTGTCAAACGCATATTGCTGGTATAGCGCATGATTTCTTTATTGAGCGCACCAAGTTGTTGCGGGCCATTTTGACATGAAAAGCCCATAGGCGCATTATCATTACATTCTGATAAGGAGGGCAATTCAGTCAATTGTGTAAGCTTTTTAGCCCGTAAAACCAAAACATTATCACAATCTGTTTGGATGGTATCGCCAACACCGCTGTAAACAATAGCTTTTAAATTGGCATCTTTGCACTGGTTAATTTCCCATGCTGTTGCTCCACCCTCACTTGACTTTAAGAATACGATCGTAGGCGCATGAGACTTGGCGATATTGAGTGTTTTGTGTTTATATCCAAAAGTGTAATACAAATTGGTATCATTTTGAAGATAAGGGAGTAAGCTTTGTGCGATGTGTTCATCACTTAATATAGGCTCATATTCGCTCATCCTAGCATACATTTTT
>JAQWCT010000198.1 GCA_028705785.1 Sulfurospirillaceae bacterium
ATATGGGCATTGGCAAGCATCATCATAGCTTCAGCTAGAAGAGGTGTTTCTATGTGCTCACTCGCAAGTGAAGTATAAAAACCATCAGCCTTCTCTAAATCTTGATTTTTAATCTCTTTGGCTATTTGATCATACCAGTAAGTCGCTGGCATATTGAAAACTTCTTTGGTTTTAGAGGCACACCCGCTCATCAGAGCGACCAATGATGTTACTACTATCACATGGGTTATTTTCATTCACTTCATCCTTTTGATATTAAGAGTTCGTCATTGTATCTTTTTTTTTGTTATCTTAAAATTAAAGTCGATATTTTTTAAATTTTGTCGATATTTCCTCACTGTATTGTCTTATTTCAAATACAAAATGATACAATGTAGTAAATATATTTTTTAATAAAAGGAATGTTATGGTTTTTAATGTAAAAGCACCGATCCCTGGGTTTGAAGTGATTAAAGAAGTAGAAGTAGAGAAAATTGATGATTTTTTTGTCAAACTTATCTCCAAATCAGACACGACTACTTTTACACTCATCAATCCTTTTATGATAAGAAATTATGATTTTAAAGTGCCAGAATATTTTAAATTGCTTCTCGACATCAAAGACGATACCAATATCCTTATTCTCAACATCATGATTATTGCAACGCCAATTGAAAGTTCTACTATCAATTTTATAGCGCCTTTGATTTTCAATACTGACAATGGCACTGTTGCACAAGTGCTCTTAGACGCTGCACTATATCCTGATTTTGGATTGATGGAAAGTGTTGCTAATTATTTGAATAAAGAGGCAACAGAATAACTCAAGTAAGTTTTAAAAAATGAGATATTGAGAAAAAAATAAAAAATTAGGAAGCTTACATGTATGATTTATTTCATGTATTTATGGTAAAAAGGGCAAAAAACCTTTTTCTTATTTTATTTCTTGTATCTATCTTTCCTACTCTTGTATTGAGCAAAGGTAGTTCCCTCCAACATCAAAATCCTTTTGTTTCAGCACTGCCTGATGGAAAAGCCATCAATGTCTATGGCGACTTTATCGCTACAGGAAATTCGGTTGTCTGTCAAAACAATGGACACAATCAATGCAATAACAACTATAATGGCTATCTTTATGATTCAAATGTCATGTATAAAAAAGATAGTGCTACGATTGCTTTAAACTCTGCAACGGCGACACTTACACTTCCTGCTGGTGTTACAAGTTCAGGTATTTTATGGGCAGGTCTATATTGGCAAGGACATATAGCAGGAGAAAATGCAAACGATCGTGCCACCGACACAAAGATACAAAATCGTAATAAAATTGATGCTATTTTACCCGATGGAACTGCTACTGCAATCACTGCTGATAAAATATGGTTTCATGACTTTTGGGGAAATGGAACAGGAAATAATGGTGGCTATCGTTCCTTTTATCAAGGACATAAAGATGTCACCACTATGCTCAAAAGTCACCTTGTTGCAGGAAATACACAACAAATTACTGTTGGTAATATTAAAGCGAACAGTGGAAGTGACTGGCATTCATATTTCTATTTAGGACCAGGAGCTGAATATGATGGTTTAAAAATAGGATTTTGGGGAAACTGGTCATTAGTTGTAGTTTATGAATATCCGTCTAATAATATTCCAGCTTTAACGCCCTTTAAAAGTGTTCAAGTTGCACAAGGCTTTGATGCGATGTTCCCTCTCCCCATCAATGGATATATGACATTTAATGTTGTACTACCCATTACTGGATTTTTAACGCCTACCAACGGAGCGATTAGCTCAAAAATGCTCTTTTATGCATCAGGAGGAGAAAAGAAAATTGAAAGAGATGCCTTTTATATCCAAAATGCAAACAACGCATATGCGTATACTAAGGTTTCAAATGCTTTAAACAGCGCCGATAACCCTTTTAATGGAACTATTTCGAACAAAGGTGTGGCAATAAACCCTGCAATTTCTTACTATCCTGGTATGGATTTAGATATTTATGATGTTTCTCAATATATGAAAAATCAGCAGACAAATACAGCCCTTAAACTGGAAGCAAAATTTGAAAGTAATAATGGAGATCAATCAACGCCTGGTATTCTCGCTTTTTCAACAGACATCTATCAACCTTTTATAACTATCAATAAAACAACTAATATTAATGGTCAATTAGTGCCCAAACAAGCTATAACTTATACCGCAAATATCAAAAATTCAGGAAATGAAAATGCTATAAACATAGCTATTTATGACAATTTTAGAGAAAACAATATCTCAAGGACAGATGGGACACTGACAAATCCTCTTGTTACATTGGAAGACTTGCTTGACAAAAATGTTACTGAGATGAATAACTCCATCATTTGTACCTATGGTCCAACCAATACCAATTGTAAAAATTCTTGTACTGTAACAAGCAGTCCTTTTAAAGTAGCTTGTTCTATCCCAAGACTCGATATAAATGCAACAGCATTTGTACAGTTTCAAGCAAGAATGGCAGCAAATCCAGACTCAAAAGGTCAAAATATTAAAGTTGAAAACAAAATGTATGCAACTTATAGCAACGCACTAACAGGTATCGTTATCACAGAACCCGCCCAATCCAATGCGGCTAGTGCGGGACTATATTCTCCCTTGGTTAATGATTTATTTAATGCGTGGGAATCAACCCTTACACGCGTAAATCCAAGACTCTATACCAAAGACATTGGTGAGAATATCAGTTTTACTATTGGAAAGATAGATGGTTCAAACTATACAGGAAGTATTTGTGCACAATTAGTAGGAGGAAGTTTTACATCGGCTTATCAATGTCTCACTTATAGCGATGTTGCTACGCAAACCTTTGTTTGGAATGGTATCGCCACGGCTGACCAAAGTGTTTATGTTAATATTAAAAATATACTCGTTCCAAACCAAACAGATCCTAGCATAGGTACATGGTCAAATTCTAACTCAACAGATACATTTTCAATTCGACCAGACCATTTTGTTTTCAATACAGCAGGATTACCTGCAAATCTTCGAGCAGGAGAAGACTACACCTTCGCTCAAGTTACTGCTGTACCGCAAACAGGCGCTACACCTGTTCTTGGATACAATCAAAATAAAGCAAATTTAACACTTTTAGCCGATAAGCGTAGACCCAACACAACAATAGACAATACTTTACATGGTGCACTCGCTTTTACTGCTACTAACTTTAATTTTACAGATGGCACAACCAATGCTATGGGCTTTACTTATAGTGATGTTGGTCTTGTAACCATCAAACTAAGTGATACCAACTGGTGTAGTACTGATGCGGGGGATGGAACGCCTATTGATGATAGAACGATTAGCGGAGAAACTAACGCTACTTTTATTCCTTTCGATTTTGATGTTGCCAATGTCACTATTCAAAATGACAGTGGAACTGGTTTTACCTATCTTTCAAATGACCTCAATATGTCAGCAGAAGTTGGTATGACTATCACTGCACGCAATAAACAAGGGGTAACAACTCAAAATTATGCAGACACCCTTTTTGAAAAAACTATTTCTATCACACCTACTATCAAACATGGTCTGATAGATGCCAATAGAACAGCTCCTCTCAATCAAGATTTAAACTTTATCAACGGTGTCGCAACTATCATAGGAGCGGATAATGCTTCTGCAAAATTTAACTTTGACCGAAACGCTTCAAGACCTGTCAATCCCTTTGATGTTAATGGCTCCGATATGAATCTTACTGTTTTGGACACCGATAATGTCCAAGGAGACGCTATCCAAACAGCTACAGGTTCTGCACGATTTTATTACGGAAGAGCTCATGCACCTGATTATCGATTTCCCAATGCAGATGGCAATGCAACGATTTATTATGAAGTCTATTGTAAAGACTGTAATCGAACCAAATATGTTAATAATTGGAATGAAAGCGTTAATGCGATAAATTGGTACCGAAACCCTTTACATGTAACGAGTTCTGGAGTCGTAGCCCCCACACCACAAAATCTAGGCAATTTTTCAAATACTGCTGTTACCAATACGAATCCTATTTCAACCCAAAGACTCACTTTGAGAAATACAACAGCTACGCCTTATGTCGATAGGATTGATTTAAACAGTAGTTCATGGTTAATCGCTTACCCCACAAATTTTACTGTTGAATTTTATAATTCTGGTAGATGGGCTGGTGCAGGCTTTGTCAAACAAGAACATGCTAATGCTGTCGATAACAATACAACAGTAGGCGGATTTGTCCACCAAACGGCACCCACAAAAGCCAATCGAAGGATGACTTGGTAATGCGAAAAGCTGCTTCTATGCTTGAATTAGTTATCGCCATCGTTGTTATGGGAATAGCCGTTATGAGCTTACCGCTTATCTTGACACAAAGCCAAAATGCCAATGCCGTTGCCCTACAACAAGAGGTCATTTTAGCCACTAAAACAAAACTTGGCTATATCCTCTCCTATGAGTGGGATGCTAATTCTTATGATGCCAATGCGAGTGTTTCAAGAGTGCTTGATACTAATGTCTCAACAAGTGCTAATGCCGCTTTTTATACTGCTACAACCCATCGAACTGGACATGTTATCGCTGATAATCGACGAAGACTAAGAGATAATATGGCAGCACCTACAACAGATGGTGGTGCCAATTGGGGAAATGTTGCACTCA
>JAQWCT010000199.1 GCA_028705785.1 Sulfurospirillaceae bacterium
GCATAGTCTGTAATCTCAAAACTTGCTACTTTATAGGCTGGGGGATTTAGGGTTTCTAAAAAGTCTACGGCACTTTTATCAATAGGGGTTGAGAAGCACAAAAGTCCCTCTTCTTTGGCAACACGGAAAAGTTCTTCGTGCCATTCCCATGGGGTGAAAGCGCCTTGATAGAGTTCGTAGAGGGTTTTGTTATCCCACAGTGTGCCACCTTTGACGACGAAATCTTCTTTATCGCAGTTGAGGGTCAAAGTGTCAGCGGTGTAGGTTTGAAGCTTGATAGCATCTGCGCCTGTTTTTGCTGCGGCTTTGATGGTTTGGATGGCGGTTTCTAGGCTATTTCCATGGTTGGCAGAAAGCTCGGCGATAATCAAAGTTCGCGTGCTATTTAAGTCAAAATCACCTATTTTCATTGTCTAACTCCATGCAAATAATCTCTTTTTCGTTGATGAATCGTCGAAATTTCTCTTGAAAACCAAACTTTTCGTAAAGGTGAATAGCTCTTTCATTGTGTGCAAAAACCTCTGCTTCGAGGGTGGGGGTTTTGAGAACATCAAACGCATAGGCGATAAGTGTTTTCATCAAGAGTGTGCCCATGCCTTTTTTGGCAAGAAATGGATTGGCGTAGATGCCCAGTTTGGTTGAAATGGTTGAAATAGCATTAAAATCAATCACGCCTATGTCTTCTTTGCCCTCTTGCACCAAAAAATAGCGTTTATCCTCTCGTTTGACCAATGAATCGATAAAAGCCAAATGCTCTTCTTGGCTAATCGTATCGGTGTTATACATATTGGCTCTCACACTTGGATGGTTTCGCCACTCCAAAATCATCGCTTTTTGTTGTGCGTTAAGCGTTGTAAAATTGCGTAATTGCACGCTCATCCCATTCCTTCAAAACATGATAGTCATGTTGTTTTAGATACTGGTACATATCGTCTTGATTTTGGGCTACTTTAATGGCGATAAAAGGGACTTCCATAAAGAGGACTTCATTCACCATAACGCTGGGTGTGACGATAGCAAGGCGACTTTGATGCAGGAGTTTTGCGACCTCTTTGGTGTTTACATGTAAAGCCATATTGGGCTTGTCCAAAGTATAGCTTTGAAGCTCGCTTAGATGAGCGTTTGCCGTGGTGGTTAAAACACTTACATGTAAAGATGTGGGGAGTGTTTTTAATATCTTCAGTGTGAGATTAGAGGCATCGCTTCCGCCCATCGCGATAAAAATATCGTAGATTTTTTCACGCTCGCACTTTTTTTCTGCTTTAAATTCATCGCGAATCAGCGTATAGTTGGCGCCACATCGAAGCTCACAAGTGTGGGGGACTAAGCCAAGGTATCGTGAACTATCGGCAGAAATATTATGGTTCAACAAAATATCGCAGTGATGCGGTTGGTAGGTATCATCAAAAGAAAGAATTTTCACACCTGTAGCCACTTTTACTTTTTGCTCAAAATCCGCATCGATGCCGTAATGGTCGATGACTAAAAGCTTTACATGTAAAGATTGGATGAGGTCGATAAGCTCATCCGCATCGTTTGATTTTAAAATCTTGACTTCATAGGGAATGGTGGAGATGATATTGCCTTCTAAATTTTGACACGCAAAGAGTACTTCACCCTCCAAACTTTTCGCCAATACCAAATCCCGCATCACATGTCCAAGCCCAATAGTGCTTGAACTATCGGAGCGTATAAGCGTTTTCATGAAGACCAAGCGCCTTGAACATAAACTCAGCTCGCGTCCAATCCTCTGGTGTGTCGATATCTTGAACTAAATGGCGAGGTAATAAAATGGCAGTGGAGTGTGGCGCAAAGATGACTTGGCTTTCCAACCATGCCTCAGGTGTGCCCCAGTAAAATTGACCTGCATCGTGGTACGCCTCTTCCAAATCTTGTGAACGCACCGCAAAATTTTCAGGAGAAAACATCTCGACACGGTCTTCTTTGGTCAAACGAATAGCGCGTTGGATGGGAAAAGGAAAACTCGTCGCACTAAACGCATACGACGCTTTAGTAAGGCGGAGTTTTTCATATGCCTCTTTGATATACATCGCTTGCACAAAAGGAGCTGTTGCATAGATGCAACAGATAGCTTCGAGTTGGGATAACTCTTCTTTATAGCATGTCTCTCGTATCGCATGGGCGATAACAGGAATCGTTGCGGTATGGTCATCGCTTAGTTCTTTGGGACGCATAAAAGGAACTTCAGCCCCATAATGTTTTGCAATTTCCGCTATCTCTTTATCATCCGTACTCACCACAATTTTGTCAAAAAGCCCACTCGCTTTGGCGGCTTCAATGCTATAAGCAATCATGGGTTTGCCACAAAATTCTTTGATATTTTTACGAGGGATGCGTTTACTGCCACCTCGTGCGGGAATAATGCAAAGTCTCATAGATGACATCCTTTGATGGAAGCGAGTGTTTCGAGCAAGGTATCGGCGACCAAAACAGCATCTTCCATACTCATACCTTGATGGCACGGAATGGAGAGTTCTGCTTTGTAAAAATCTTCTGTATTGGGGAGTCTCATATCGCCCAAAAGCTTTTTGTAATAGCTAAATTGGTAGATAGGTTTATAATGCACTTGCACACCTAACCCTTTTACATGTAAAGCTTTAAATATCTCTTCTTTCGAACACCAAAGGCTTCGGTCAAGCAAAATAGGGTAGAGATGGCGAGCACTTTTTTTGGTTTTATCGATAGGAATCGTGGTAAAAAAAGGATTGTTAGCAAACCTTTCATCGTAATAATGCGCGATGTCTTGGCGTTTTTGGATAAAACTATCCAATCGTTTTAGTTGAGAAAGTCCCAAAGCACACGCTACATCGCTGAGGCGATAGTTTTCACCCAGTGTGACCATATCGGAGTTCCATAACTCTTTTTTGACGATACCGTGGCTTCTTAGCAGTTTTGCTTGCTCATAAAAAGCTTCATTATTGGTTGCAATCGCTCCACCTTCAAGTGTGGTGATAGGCTTTATAGCGTGGAAACTAAAGATGGTGATATCTGCCGTTGTACCGACTTTTAACCCGTCAATTTGACTTCCAAGCGCATGGCTTGCATCTTCGACTAAAAAGAGTTTGTGTTTGTCGCAAATGGCTTTAATCGCATCGATATTGAGAGGATTGCCACCAAAATCTACTGGGGCAATGGCTTTGGTTTTAGGGGAAATCAACGCTTCGATTTTGCGCTCGTCGATGTTGCCATCAAATTTGATATCGCAAAAGATAGGCGTTGCGCCACATTGAAGGGCGGTGTTTGAAGTGGCGGAAAAGGTCAAAGGTGTGGTGATAAGCTCATCGCCAATTCCAAGCCCGATGATTTGATACGCTACATGTAAAGCCGAAGTGGCTGAGTTCATCACGCACACATATTTGACACCAAGGTAGTTTGCCAAGGCTTCTT
Organism: Sulfurospirillaceae bacterium; assembly: GCA_028705785.1. Taxonomy (GTDB): domain Bacteria; phylum Campylobacterota; class Campylobacteria; order Campylobacterales; family Sulfurospirillaceae; genus Sulfurospirillum. Next base: position 3,409 of record JAQWCT010000199.1, read on the forward strand.
CAAACTCGTTTACTTTTTTTCCACCCGTTAAAAAATCACCCTTTAACGCTTCAACAACCGCGTCAATATCGCTTTGGTCGATACTTTGTCTGCTGTAGGGAATCATGCGTTGATCATCTCCATTAAGCCCTTGGCGTCTAACCATTGGGTGTTGGTTTCTGAACTGTATTCAAAGCCGTATTTAACGGGTGTACCTTTTTCTCCAAGTACATTACATGTAAAGTTATTTTGTTGGGTAAATACAATGCTTGGTTGAATGACATAATGGTCATGAAACTCCAAAGTAAGGTGACTGTCATCTTTGGGAACCATGACTTCGTGCATCTTCTCTCCTGGTCGAATTCCAATGATTTTTACACCAAGATGAGGTGCCATACTTTTAGCTAAATCAACCATTTTCATAGACGCAATTTTAGGGATAAAAATCTCTCCGCCTTGCATACGGGCAAAGTTTTTAAGCACGAAATTGACCCCTTGTTCTAAGGTAATCCAAAAGCGTGTCATGTCCGCTTCTGTGATGGGAAGTTCTTTTACGCCCTCTGAAATCAGTCTTTTGAAAAGTGGAACAACCGAACCGCGACTTCCTACAACATTGCCATATCGCACAACGGAAAATTCTGTTCTTCGCGCACCTCTGATGTTATTGGCAGCAACAAAAAGTTTATCGCTTGCTAATTTGGTAGCGCCATAAAGATTGATAGGGTTTGCTGCTTTATCGGTGGATAGTGCGATGACTTTTTCGACACCACATTCCAAAGAGGCATCGATGACATTTTGCGCACCGTAAATGTTCGTTTTAATGCACTCCATCGGGTTGTACTCCGCGATAGGAACATGTTTGAGAGCTGCGGCGTGGATGACATAATTGACTCCATACATCGCTTTTTTAAGACGATCCAAATCCCGCACATCGCCTATCATAAAGCGCATACATGGGTCTGTAAATTGCTGTGCCATTTCGTATTGTTTAAGTTCATCACGAGAGAAGATGATGATTTTGTTAGGCTTGTAATTTTTTAAAAGAATTTCCGTATATTTTTTGCCAAAACTGCCTGTGCCACCGGTGATAAATATATTTTTGCCATTAAACACGATAAACCTTTTTAGTAGAGTTTTGATAGATTAAGCAATTTTAATTCCGCTTTTTCTTGCTATAATTAAATAAAAAATTAGGAACAAGATGCCACGCATTGACAATGCTTCGTTTTATGAGAACGCTATCAAACGCTATGGTTGTACGG
>JAQWCT010000200.1 GCA_028705785.1 Sulfurospirillaceae bacterium
CAGTATAAAAAAAGTCGCATGGAAGAAATAGGGTTTGAGTATTTTCAAATAGGGGTATAAAAGATAACTTGAGAAGTGATTATTTTAAATATTTAGGGATTTCATGAAATAAATATTGACTAATTGCTTCTGAAGCCTTATAACTCCAGTGTGTATCATCACAGTAAAAAATATCTTTTTCGCCTTCGTTGATTTTTTCCCACAAAATAGCTTTGGTATCAACAAAAATATATACCTTGGGTAAGGTTCTTAAAATATCAAAGAACGGGTCTTTAGGTGAGTGATTTTTAATAATAAAATCACTATAAAGGTCATATTTATTCACAGCAGGCATAAAAATCAGAGTGATACCTTTTGCTCTTAACGCATGAGCCAAACGATTGAGATGGTCATTGACCTCTGTGATAGAAGAGGGCGTGTGGTTCTTAATGGGCGGAATATCTTTATGATAGTACAAAAGCTCTTTACCCGAACCAATGGAAAACAGAGGTCTATCGAGTTTGACTTGATGAACATCTGAGAAGAAAGCTCTATCTGAAAAGTGGTAGAGCAAAGAGTAGCTTATAAATTTAAAGTTTCCATTGTTGATGGGCGAGAGCGGTGGCAGGGCAAAACTGTGTTCTTCTTGTTTGGTGTAGAAATTTTCTATCTCACTGAGGGGAATAGTAAGGTGATAATCCTCTGTTTTTGAAAATCGCTCAACAACCCTTCTTTGCGTTGATTCTAAAAGAACATATTTTATTTTATATTTTTCCAAAAAACCACTATTGGAGAGTGACATAATGGTTTCTATATAATTTGTCGTTTGGGGAAATTGCTCTAAAGATAAAATATTCCAGTTGAGTGTTGAAGCTATATAGTCTTGATAATATCTATTTTTACCACCACTATGTCCTTGTGAAAAAGAGTCTCCTATGGTGAGGAGCTCATATGATTGTGTGGTATCAAGTTTTGAAAAATGTTGTTTGGGTAAGTCTATCTCATTGGTTCTTGGTTGAATGAGGTGACTGACATAGCCTAGTCTTGTGAGGTCACCTGTGATAAAATGATCATCTCTTGTGAGTATTTTTTGCGTCCAAAGGTGCCATATGGAAAAATTTACAGCAGCAAAAATAAAAATGATAAATAAAAAAATAGATGAAAATTTTCTGTATGACAATACTTTTCCTCAAAAATTAAAATAAAGAAACTCTGATACTTTAGACATATCCATGAGTGCATATAATGTTAAGGCGATTAATGAGAGTAAAATTTTAAATGATGGTTTAAATTGTTGTGTTAATTCATTTGAATTTTTAAATTTTACGACCCAAATGGACATGAGTATAATGGCGATAAAAGTGGTTGAGCCATAGATAAGATGTCCAAAATTGTGAGAATGGGTGAGTAAAAATTCTTTCAAAAACTTCATTTTAGAGAGGTCTCTATCGCTTATGACAAGTCCATTTAATCCAGCCATACCAGCCATAACTTTAACCGCATCCCCCCACTCCTTAGCCCTAAAGAAGATCCAAGTAAGATTGACAAAGTTAAAAGTGATAAACCAAGCTAAGTATTTATTCATCGTAAAACCGAATGACTTCCAAGCTCTATGAATCATAAGTGCTAAACCATGTAAGGTACCCCAAAAGATAAAAGTCCACCCAGCACCATGCCAAAGACCACCTAAAAGAAAAGTAGTAAAAAGATTGATATAGGTTCTAAACTCTCCTTGTCTATTGCCTCCTAAAGGAATATAAATATAATCTCTTAAAAAACGAGAAAGGGTCATATGCCACCTTCTCCAAAAATCTTGAATATCCAAAGCCTTATAAGGAGAATTGAAATTAATAGGAAGTTTGATATTAAACATTAAAGAAGCACCAATAGCCATGTCTGTATAGCCACTAAAATCAAAATAAAGCTGAAAGGTATAAGAGAGACTTGTCGCCCACGCTTCAAAGAAACTAAGCGTCGTAGCCGTATCAAATCCAGCATTTGCCCAAATAGCAAAAGTATCAGCAATGACAACTTTTTTAAATAAGCCAATGGAAAAAAGAAAAAGACCCATCGCAATGTTTCGATAATTCTTTGTCTTGTTTCGTATATTGGCAAACTGAGGCATCATCTCAGAGTGATGTAAAATAGGACCAGCCAGTAAATGAGGAAAGTAAGTGACAAACAGAGCATAACGAATAAAATCATACTCTTTGACTTTATCTTTGTAACAATCGACTAAATAAGCAATCTGAGTAAATGTAAAGAAACTAATACCAAGAGGTAAAACAATATGAGGAAGAGGAATGGAAGCACCAAAGAAACCATTGAAATTATCTAATAGAAAATCAGTATATTTAAAATAACCTAGTAACCCAACATTAGACCCAATACCAAACCATAAGAAAGCTTTTTTATTGACTGCCTTTATAGGCTTACTTAAATAATTCCCCATCACAAAGTTAAATAACATGGAAGCTAAAATAAGTGGGAGATAAAGAATATTCCACCAACTGTAAAAGAATAAAGAAGCAAAGACTAAAAAAGCAACACTTGCAGTGGTTAATTTCTTACTATTGAGATAGAAATAGATAAAAAAGGTTATGGGGAGAAAGGCAAATATGAAAAAATAGCTGTTAAATAGCATTTACTAAAATAACTCTGCTTGATTAAAACTTGGATGCTGGGTATCTTTGGTAGAGACTTTATGTTGGTTTTGAGGGACTAACCAATCAATTTTAAGTGATAAATCATTATAGGCTATACCTCTATCACATTGCGGAGCATAATAGTTATCAACTTTATAGGCTACCGTTGCTTCATCACTTAAAACAATAAATCCATGTGCAAAACCCTTAGGAACAAACATTTGCTTTTTATCTTCACCCGAGAGTTGTACGCTTACATGTAAGCCAAAAGTAGGTGAATTTTTTCTAATATCTACGGCTACATCAAGGATACATCCTTGAATCACTCGTATCAGTTTAGTTTGAGCAAAAGGTTCGAGTTGATAATGAAGCCCTCTTAAAACTCCATACGATGATTTTGATTCATTATCTTGTAGAAAATTGATTTTGTAGCCCAAAAAATCTTCTAGTTTGTCTTGTCTGAAAGTTTCAACAAAGTAGCCTCGTTCATCACCATGGACGATAGGTTCACAGATAATCACATCAGAAATAGCAGTTTTTGTAAAGGTCATTTGTTTTATTCTCCGATATATTTTTGAAGTTTTGTCAGTGCATGTGATATGTCAATGGTATCAAAATAGTTATCAATTATTGATGAGCTTTTTTGCGGAGGTATACCATTTTTGTAAAATTGGTGGTCATAAACAACTGTTGACCATGGTCCAAATGGAGCTGAACGCATCCAGTTTGTGGGCCCAAATAGCCCAATTGTTGGCGTTTTTTGAGCTGCTGAGATATGCATAGGCGCTGAATCAGTAGAAATAGTTAAAAAAGCATGTGTTAGAATGTGTTTTAATTCTAAAAGAGTTGTTTTCCCCGCTACAATTTCTTTCTCACCAATAATATTTTTTGCAACTTCTTCAATATAGGCTTTTTCCATATGATCACCTGTCAAAATGAAAGGCAACTTATATTTTTCATACAAAAGAGAACTGATGTCTTGCCACTTTTGAAAAGGTAAGCGCTTAGAAATCCATTTTGGACTTGAGCCACAGTTTAAGACAATGTAGGATTTTTCTTTAGGTTGAAAAGTGTAGTCAAGCGCTTGAGTAAGATTTGTTTTTTTGGCGATGTCATACAAAATATTGGTAATACTTTGGTTAAATGAAACATGGTCATGATTGGCTATTCTCGCTGAAGCTAAATAGGTAATAAGTTTACTTCTGTCGTTATTTTGTAAATCAATTAACCAATCAAAGTGATTTTTTCTTATAGACACAATAAGTTGTATTAAGGAGAAAGCTTTTTTGTTTGAAAGTACAAGAAAATTTTCAAATTCGTCTTCGAGTAAAGCCTTTCCCATGGGAGATGTTATAATCGTCGGAGAATATGTCAAGGCTCGCAATACAGGCAAACTAGCAGCTATATCACCTACTGCGCTAAATTTAAGAGCAGCTAAATTCACATTTTTGCTCCCATTTGTTTTAAACATATTGATAAACTATCTTTCCAATAAGGGATATAAAGTCCAAAATTATCTTTTATTTTTCTTTTATTGAGTACGCTATAGTGGGGGCGTTTTGCTGGCGTTGGATAGTCTTTAGTTTCTATGGGTGAAATTTTACATGTAAGCTTTGACATTTTCATAATTTCTTTGGCAAAATCATACCACGATAACACACCCTCATTACTATAATGGTAAATTTCGACATGGTCATTTTTAATATACGGCAGGATATCTAAAAGAGCTTTTGCCAAGTCACCGGCATAGGTTGGTGTTCCTATTTGGTCAAAAACAACACTTAAAATATCTTTTTCCGCTCCAAGTCTTAGCATGGTTTTGACGAAGTTATTGCCATGGCTGGAATACAACCACGAAGTTCTCACAATAATAGAATTTTGTGGGTTGGTTTCTTTCATGGCTTCTTCACCAGCGAGTTTTACTTTCCCATAATAATTTTGCGGATTTGGGATGTCCTCTTCAAGGTAAGGTTTGAAATTTTCACCATTAAAGACATAGTCAGTCGAAATGTGAATTAATTGGA
>JAQWCT010000201.1 GCA_028705785.1 Sulfurospirillaceae bacterium
GTGGGTGTCATGCCTGAAGAAATTGCTTCTTTGTTAGACGCTTTACGCAAAAATGAGTATGAACTTGTTAGAGAAATCACCAAAGGATAATCCTTACATGTAAGGATTGATAAAGAAGGAAAAGACGATGTATAAAATGCTTATAGGTGTATGTTTTTCATTTTTCATTCTTGGATGTGCTTCTTCATCTATAGAAAATCAACCCACTACTCAAAAACAAGCACCTATCATAGAAGAAAAAAGTGATAATAACACGACAATAGGTGAGGTACGCATTCAAGAAGTGCATTGGAAATTGATCGGTGTTATGGGTAAGGCTGTTGTTAAAAAAGCCGATGAACGAGAAGCATATATCATCTTGAAGTTAGAAAACAACCGTTTACAAGGATTTGGAGGATGCAATGTATTGATGGGTTCATACGGTCTTGAACAAGATAATAGAATTGCGTTTTTTAAAGTCGCTTCAACAATGATGGCATGTCCAAGATTGGCTGATGAGTCAGCTTTTCTTAAAGTTTTAAATCAAGCAGATAACTATACGATTGAAGAGGGTGTTTTGATGTTGCACAAGGGGAAAATGGCACCATTAGCTACTTTTGAAGCAGTTTATGTGCCATAAAATATCTTTACATGTAAAGATATTTACTTTCCTTCTACCTTAGAAGTTGTTTGTGGTTTTTGTGCAGGTTTTGCAATGATTTCAACATAACATGCATCCCATTTTTCACTGAGTGCTTTATCGAGTTCTGCGCTTAGCTGGGCTGAATGGACAGATACCACACTCTGGCTCGTTTGCCCAAAACGACACTCAAAATCCCAAAAACCAAAATCTTTTGGCAATGCTTTACTGCGCTCTCGTTTGATATATTTTCGGATGTCATGTTTGATGGCTTCTACAAGTCGCTCACTATTTTTATTTTCTTCTTGGATGTTAAATATCTTTTTCAAGGGTTGCCTTTAAGTTTGTTTGCCTCATTGTAGTATATTCCACCTTTTGAAGTGTATATGAAGCGCGCCAATATAACTTACATGTAAAGATTTTTTGCTACCATTACGATTATCAATTAAGGAAATTCATGTATCAAAATATTGAAATTATTACTACAGTGATGCACTCAAAATGTGGCGTTAAGGCTATAGATTCATTTGTCTATGCTAAAGAGCTTGTTCATGCTCCTATTACTATCGCAGAGTTTTATGAAAGCTGTAAAGATTATCCTATTTTCTTTACGAAAGATGCCAATGGTATTTGGAGTGCGATAACGATGTTGGGATATAAAGAGAAAGAAAATACTTTTATCAATGCACAAGGCATATGGGAGAAAAATAGATATATTCCTGCTTTTATACGCAGATACCCTTTCGTTTTTGCGACCCAGCCCAATACTCATGAATTGGCATTGTCCTTTGATGTTACATGTAAAGAGGATAAAAGCACAGATATGGGGCGTAGATTTTTTGATGATGAGACGAAGATAACACCATTTTTACAAGGTGTTCTCAACTTCTTAACACAATTTCAAAATGATGCTAAAGCAACTGCAGAATTTATCAAACAGCTAGATGACTGGGGACTTTTGGAAGCAAAAACAGCCAACATCGTCACTACAACAGGCGAGACAGTCACCCTTGAAGGATTTTACATCGTCAATGAAGAAAAACTAAATCACTTAAGTAAAAAGAAAAAAGAAGAACTTTGCACCAAAAAAGCCATACCACTTATCACAGCACATCTTATCTCGTTATCTAATATTCAAAGATTGGGAAATAGATAAATTTAAAAATAAAAAAAGGGTTAGGCTACTTTAAGATAGAGAAAGTGGACTAATCTGTTTTTATTCAGTGGATTGGTCATGATAAAGTTAAAAGTTTAGCTCCGACCACTTTTTCTCTCTTACATATAATGGTTAAAAGGCTCATTTTAACTACTACTATTATATGATTCCGTAATAAATTTGTATAATAATATATGTAGTTATAAATGAAAAAAGACAAGGTGAGTAGCACAATGTTAGAAAATATGATTGAGGAATTTAAACGATCTCCCATTGCAGTGATTTCTGGTGTGATAGCGATTATAATAGGGGCACTTAGTCTTGCTTTTGCAGCGGCACAGTTTAGTACAAATTCTATAATCTCAGTTCCATCCCACAATTTATCTATGAATTCACAAGATAGTGTAAATGTTGGGAATTTGTTATTAATTATTTCTTTTTTTCTATCAAGTGCATTTGCTGGAGCAACAATGATTAGGGTTATTGCACGCAAGCATGATTTTTCAGCGTTTTTTCTATCCATTCCTCTTACCGCGTTAATTAATTTCTTAACCATTCTTGTTATTTACCTAGCGCCACCTCGCAAAATTAGTTTTGAGTTATTTTCATCAGCTAATGATTTAGTCTTTTATTCATCAATAGTTGTATTTTTAACTATTTGTGGTAAAGCGGTTTTAAAAAATATAGTAATTTCACAATATGAAAAAAAGATAATTACAAAAAATGAGCAGAAAGAGAAAATAACAAATATAAATAAAGAAGAGTCTATGAACACAATACTTGGTATTCTCTTTATTACTGCAATTATTCTTACTATATGGTCAAGCGTAGTATTTAAAGGGCAATCATTGCTGATACATACTTTTTTACCATCAGTAACTTACTCTGTTGAACAGCAAGAAAATAGTAAATAAGTAATAGAACAAAATGAGTTTAGAAAGCGAGTTTAAACTAGGGTTAGGTTACTTTAAAATATAGAAAGTGGACTAACCTTTTTTTATTTGCACTTATTCAGTGAATTGTTCATGATAAAGTTAAAAGTTTAGTTCCGCGACCCCTTTTTTTTTGGTTGTTTTTTTGGGCAATATACAGCCATTTAATTGAAAAAAAGTAGCCTGTCATTTTTTTGTATTTCTCATTATTTATCAAGTTTTTTTCAAGTATACTAGGTGAAAATATTAGTCATCGGAGTTATTATGAGTAAAAAATTTCGTTTAGTCACTAGAAGTGATATGGATGGTTTGGTTTGTGCCGTTATTTTAAAACAGTTAGGATTGATAGATGACATAAAATTTGTACATCCTAAGGATATGCAAGATGGCACGATAGAGATTACTGAGAATGACATCATCACAAACTTGCCTTATGTCGCACAAGCGCATTTGGTTTTTGATCATCATGAGAGTGAAACTATCCGTAATGTTGGTGCTAAAAATCATATCATTATCGCCCATGCTCCCTCTGCTGCTCGTGTTGTTTATGATTATTATGCCAAGATAATGACTTGTCTATGATTAGTGAAGAGATGATGGTGGCTGTTGACAAGGCTGATTCAGCTCAGTTTACAATGGACGATATTTTAAATCCAAAAGGCTGGGAACTCCTTAGTTTTATGATGGATTCTCGTACGGGACTTGGTAGATTTAGAGAATTTAAAGTATCTAATTATGAATTGATGATGAACTTAATTGATTATTGTCGCAATCATAGTATAGCTCAGATTTTAGAGTTACCAGATGTCAAAGAAAGAGTAGATTTATATAACAAATATGCCAATGAGTTTAAAAAGCAAATTTTAAGTTGCGCAACGGTACATGCAAATCTCGTGGTGCTTGATTTAAGAAATGAAGAAATCATCTACCCTGGAAATCGTTTTATGATTTATGCACTTTTCCCTCAAACAAATATATCGATACATGTGATTTGGGGCTTTAAGAACCAAAATACTGTTTTTGCAACAGGAAAATCTATTATTGATAGAAGTTCAAAAACAAATATTGGAGAATTGATGCTCAAATATAATGGCGGAGGGCACAATGCCGCTGGAACATGTCAAATAGACAATGATAAATGTGAAAAGGTTTTACTAGAGCTTATAGAAGCTATTACAACTGATGGATAAACCATAAAAAGGGAAATAGGCTCACGCCTCTTTTCCCTAAACAAAAATTTCTTACATGTAAGGTAGTAATACTAAACACATTCTTCAAATTTTAATGGCTAAATACCTAAATATAGGATTCTAAAATGAAAATGCGCGTCTATTACGACGATACCGATGCTGGTGGTGTGGTGTATCACTCTAATTACCTCAAATTTTGTGAGCGGGCTCGAAGCGAGATTTTCTTTGCTCATGGGAAGAGTCCTGCCATTGATGGTGGGCATTTTGTGGTGAGGCATATCGAGGCGGATTTTATGAAACCTGCTAAGCTTGGGGATTTGTTGGAAGTTAGGGGTCAATTGTTGGAGCTTAAAAATGCTTCTTTGACCTTAGCGCAAAGTGTTTGGAAAGATGAAGTAAAGCTGTTTTCAATGACTTCTATCCTTGCTTTTGTTAAAGACGGTAAGCCTACAAGGATAGATGATGAGACTAAAACCTTTTTTAGTTCTCTATTTGAGGAGAAACCTTACTAAATTCATTTCTTCCTGCCTTGTATATAGCTGTATTGTAGATGACTTGGTTGTTACGAATCACTTCGGTAAAAGTTTGAGTGGTCCTACCTGCAAAGAACTGATTGCATAAGTAGTCTGTGCCGATGCTTGTGGAGTAATTGACCCAGTCATAAACGATGTCATGTCCGAAGAATGCATTGATTTCTTCGAGTTCTGCTGGTGCTCTTTGAATGGAGTTTGCTACAAACA
>JAQWCT010000202.1 GCA_028705785.1 Sulfurospirillaceae bacterium
TGTCTCAAATAATGCAGCAAGTAAGCTTTTTAAATTTTCCCATGTGATCTTCTTGCTCTTTGGAATTGTATCTAAATCTGTAACTACAGGAACTAAGTCTGTCTCTTGAAGACATCCAACAAACTCATGGCTAATTTTTTATCGTTTCTTACAAATAAAAGATTGTCCAGCACACTCATATTGGGGAAAAGTGCATAGTCTTGAAAGACAAACCCTATACCTCTTTGTTGCGGAGGTAAAGCATTTTTTGCATCCAACCACACTTCATCATCAATGACAATATTTCCTTTGGCTTTTTCAAGTCCCGCAAGGATACGCAAAAGTGTTGTTTTACCACTTCCACTTTGACCACTGAGGGCTACAAAACTTTGAGGTTCAATGGAAAGATTGATTGACAAGTCCATTTTACCCATAGAGCCTAAAAGCTCTTTTTCAATGGCGATTTCTATCATGAAATCCCTCCTAAACGGTGCTTTTGTTTGCGATTGAAAATATAGACCAATAAAAGCACCAAAAAGCTAATCAACACCATAATGCCACTATAAACATGAGCGGCTTTATAATTCATAATTTCAACCATTTCATAAATAGAAACGGCTGCTGTTTTCGTTTGCCCTGGAATACTTCCTCCCACCATCAACACAACACCAAACTCACCTACAGTGTGTGCGAAAGTGATAACAATGGCAGTCATCAAAGAGGGTTTGATATTGGGTAATGCCACTTTGAACAAAGTAACGAATTTGCTTTTTCCTGCGATATACGAAGCTTCAAGCATGTTTTTTGGCAATGACTCAAAACCACTTTGCAAAGGTTGCACCATAAAAGGTAGCGAATAAAAGCAACTGGCTATGACTAATCCTGTAAAATTAAACACCATTTTGATACCAAAGTATTCGTAAAAGAAAGCACCCAGTGGAGAGTTGTGAGAAAGGGTAAAAAGCACATAAAAACCAATGACTGAAGGTGGTAGAACGATAGGAAGTGCGGTGATAGACTCTAAAATGGGCTTCATCTTTGAAGTACTTTGAGAAAGACCCCATGCAAGAAAAATACTAATACTTAGTAAAATAGCCGTAGTAATGCCTGCTAATTTAAAAGAGAGCAAGAAAGGGGCAAACTCAAGTGTTTTAAAAATTTCAAGCATCATTCACTTCCAATACAAACAACTCACTCGCTTTAATCAGTAACTTTACCTCATCACCCACTTGCAAATTCATCCTTTGTGATGATTTACATGTAATGAAACTTTGAAGCATGACATCCTTTACATGTAAGATAATGCTACTGAGTAATTTTCCATTTTCAATGCTAACAATAGTTGCATCCAGTTGGTTTGAGTAACTAAGCTTCCCTTGAATATTTTTACCAATAGCAAGGTGCGAGGGCTTTGCACCCAACACTACAGATGAGCCTACATGTAAACCAAAAGGCAGGTCAAGCCCCATCATAGAGAGGCTTGACCCTTGAAAGTCAAAACTAATAATATGTAGATTTTGCTCACCTACAACATCGGTTACAACGGCATGAAGTCTATTCATTGACTAAATAGCCATAACTTTCAAAGATTTGTTTCGCTTTTGCACTTAAGGCAAAGTCATAAAAGGCTTTAGCTTCAGCATTATTTTCCGCTTGCTTTAAGACGACAATGCCTTGCGCGATAGGTGTATAAAGTTTGGTGTCAACATTGACCCAGTCTTTGCCTTCCTTATACTGCTTCATATTTTCACTGTAAAACGCTGATTTGTGCACAAAGCCTACATCAGCCGCTGTTGTCGCAAACTGAACAGCTTGAGAGATACTCTCACCATAAACGAGTTTTGATTCTACTTTTTCATACAATTTAGCATTTTTAAAAGCCTCAACCGCCGCTGTTCCATACGGTGCTGTTTTAGGGTTGGCAAGAGCAATTTTTTCAACTTTTGCATCGGTAATAATATCGATACCTTTACTCAAATCAAGCCCTTTCGTACTCATCATCGCCAAAGCACCACTGGCATAAACAACAGGCTTGGTAACCGCCAATTTTTCATCATAAAGTTCTTCAGGAAACTTCATATCGGCACTTAAAAACAGATCAAAAGGTGCACCTGCTTTGATTTGTGTGGCAAACTTTCCACTAGCACCCAATACTGTATTGACCTTTGTTTGAGGACTTGTTTTGACAAATTCTGCTTTCATAACCTCGATGACATCACTTAAATTGGCAGCTACTGCAACACTAATCTCACCTGCAAGTAAACTTGCACCGAGCATAACACTCGCTAAAAAGATTTTTAACATGACTTCTCCTTATTTTCCAATGATAATACTGCTTGATTTGATCATCGCGCACACTTTGGAGCTTACATGTAAGCCCAACTTTTGAACGGATTCTGTGGTGATGGTTGAAACGACGACATCGCTATTGCCTATGTCAATGCTCACTTGAGAATTAACCTCACCTTCCTTGATGTCGGTGATAATACCTACAAGTTTGTTGCGTGCACTTGTGGCGATATCGAGCGTTGTAGTAAGCAACACGGAGGATGCTTTGATGATGCCAACAACCTCATCACCCATTTCCAGTCCCAATTCTTCAACGGCGGTATTAGTGATAGTCGAGACCAAAACAACGCCACTTTTGAGAACGATGTGTACCTCAGCATTCACTTTTGCTTTTTTTATCTCACCGATTTTTCCCATCAGCTGATTGCGTGCACTGATTTGCATTGCTATCCTTTGTATATGTTTTAAAGTATCCATTTCAAAATCGCACACGGTTGAAAGGCGTTTTAAAAACCTCTCGTACTCTAGTTTTAAAACAGCATAATTTTTAACAACCTCTTCGCCCAAAGAAGTCAGCGTTGTGCCCCCTCCTCCACTGCCACCGGTTACACGCACGACTAAAGGTTTATGTGATAGATTGTTCATCAGATCAACTGCTTCCCACGCCGCTTTATAACTCAAGCCTACTTTTTTAGCCGCACTCGAAATCGAGCCACACGCTAAAATAGCCTCAAGCAAGGTGATGCGTTTTTCTAACAATGCGGGTTTATCAAAACTCATCACGCCGGAAGTTAATGCACTTTCCATAAAATCCCTTATATAGTAGATGTATATAACGATAAGTTGAATTATAGCGTTGTAACCTTAAAAGATATAACGCTATGTTGGTTAAAAAATAGCCATCCAAGCGTTTTAAATTGACAAGTCATAACGCTTTGGACTAAGATTCTTTTGAAACTAAACTTTAAGGAGAAACAGATGAAATACGGTGCAAGAAATGAAATTACCGCTACGGTGAAAAAAATTAAAAAAGGTTCAGTTATGTGTCAAGTAGACATGAGCGACATCGTTGCAAACAGTATGTGCTCAGTTATGACATTGGATTCTATCAATGAAATGGACATTAAAGAAGGCGATAAAGTCAAAGTTATCGTTAAAGCAGTTAGCGTTTTAATAATCAAAGAGTAACTAAAAAAGCACCGAAGGTGCGTGGGCACTCTGCCGAAGAGAACCCAGTGTTAACGCAGTCTTTAGAGCTTTGCTTTAAAGGCGTGTTCAGAGTTTTGCAAAAACTCTAATCAAAAAAATAAGAGAGATGAGTCTTCATCTCTCTTACATGTAAGGATATTTATTTCTTCCACGAAATCAAAGCCCACCTGTTATCACGCAGGGCAGGAACTTTTTTCTCTTTGTGACACATCTCAAAATAAACTTTAACCCTTTGAATTTCTTCTTCGCCAAGCTCACCTAAACTCCAAGTAATCGCTTGCAGATAAGCTTCAAGATTTCCCTCTTTTTCGCAACACACTTTTTCTTGCGGAAAAATAAAATCCAAAGTCGCCAATATCCCCATATTATAGAGGATATTCAGTACATAAATATAATCAGGCTTAGGCACTATTTTCCTACCTAACACACCCAATAATTCTTCACTCAAATACCCTTTTCCCACTTTAAAAGTAAGATAAACAGCTTGTTTTGCATGTAAATCAAGATTTGTCAAAGCTTTTTGAAGGTCATCTACTTCCAAACAACGAGATGCAAGCACTACATCGCAAACAGGAATATCACTCCAATCGCCCTCGATGTCCGCAGTGATACTGGTGATGTTACCAATGCCTTTAGTTTGCGCATTGGAGTTCAACATACTCAGCATCATAGGTGAAAAATCAAAGGCAAAAACTTCTTTGACATGAGGTGCAAACCGTAAAGAAAAGGTTCCCGGCCCACACCCTACATCTAAAAGCGTTGAAGCAGAAGAAAGGTCAACTTTTTGCGCCAAAAACTCATTGTAAGGGCTTACATGTATCTTTTCATTCATCTCAAAAGCTCTTTCATCCCAAGCCTTCGAGTCTTTGTTTTTAGAACTGGAAGCTTTTTTTTGAACGAAATAGAGTTTGTTAAAATCAATCGTATGCATTATGTAAAACCTTTCTTTTTTGCGACACTAAAATTTGTATTTGACATTGCTATAATAAATTCTTCCAGCTTCAGGATACCCATAATTGATATAGTAATTTTCATCAAAGAGATTTTTGATACCCACTTCCAATGCTAACTCTTTGGTTGGTTTATACACCACTTTGGTTCCCCAAATAGAAGCATCGCCTGATGAGTAATA
>JAQWCT010000203.1 GCA_028705785.1 Sulfurospirillaceae bacterium
CCTCAATTTTAAGTCCACAAAAAATCTAAAATCAGGTGAATTTGACGAAATTGTTAAAGGATTTGGTGGCGTTAACAATGCTTCAACAGGTTTTGACTATACGCACTACTACATCAAAAGTTCTTCCAAAAACTTATCCAAATCACTAGAACTTTTTGCAGAACTGATGCAACATCTCAATCTCAGTGATGAAGAGTTTCAACCAGAACGCAATGTCGTCCTAGAAGAGCGATTATGGCGAACCGATAACTCACCGATGGGCTATCTCTATTTTAGGCTTTTTAACCATGCTTTTACTTATCATCCTTACCATTGGACACCGATTGGTTTTAAGGAAGATATAAAAAATTGGAGTATTGAAGATATTCGTAGTTTCCATTCTAAGTACTATCAACCCAGTAATGCCATCGTTGTTGTAGCTGGTGACATCACCGCTGAAGAAGTATTTGAACGCGTACAAAAATCATTTGGCGAGATTAAAAATACTGTTGAAACACCTAAACCACATCATCAAAAAGAGCCTGTACAAGATGGTGCAAAACGCATTACCATTAAAAAAGAGAGTGAAGTTGAGATGGTCGCCATTGCCTATAAAATCCCCAATTTCAATCACCCTGACCAAGTTGCCCTTTCAGCTTTGAGTGAACTTTTAAGCAGTGGCAAAAGTAGCAAACTTTACAAGGTACTTGTAGATGAGAAAAAGATGGCCAATCAGATTTATGGCTCGGCCATGGAATCAAAAGACCCTTCCGTCTTTTTATTTTTAGCTGTTTGCAATCCTGGCGTTAAAGCCGAAGCAGTAGAATCTGAAATCCTAAAGATTATTGCCTCACTCAAAAAGGATGGCATTAGCGATAAAGATGTTGAGAAGATAAAAATCAATACCAAAGCAGATTTTATCCATGGCATGGAAAGTTCATCTGAACTTGCTAATCTCTTTGGAACTTATTTTGCTAAAGGTGATATTAGTCCCTTATTAAAATATGAAGAAGCGATTAATAACCTCAAAAAAGAAGATATTACGCGTGTTGTCAATACCTATTTAGTGCCACAAACTTCAACTACTGTTATATTACGAAAGGATTATTAAGATGAATCAATGTTTACGCGGAGCGATGACCGCTCTTATCACCCCCTTTAAAAATGGAAAATTAGACGAAGAGCAGTATGCTAAGCTCGTACAAAGACAAATTAACAATAAAATCGATGTCGTTGTTCCAGTAGGTACCACAGGAGAAAGCGCTACGCTGGACCATGAAGAACATCGCAGATGTATCGAAATAGCCGTCGATGTATGTTCTAAAAGTGATGTGAAAGTCTTAGCTGGAGCTGGGAGTAATGCCACACATGAGGCTATCGGCTTGGCAAAATTTGCACAAGCACATGGCGCACATGGAATCCTCTCAGTCACACCTTATTACAACAAACCTACCCAAGAGGGATTGTATCAACATTATAAAGCCATCGCGGCATCTGTGGAAATTCCTGTACTTTTGTATAATGTCCCTGGACGAACAGGCTGTGACTTGCTTCCTGAAACCATTTTTAGACTCTACGATGAATGCTCAAATATCTTTGGTGTGAAAGAAGCTACAGGTTCAATAGACAGATGTGTTGACTTATTGGCGCATCGTCCAAAACTTTCAGTTTTTAGCGGCGAAGATGCAATTAACTACCCTATTTTATCCAATGGAGGATCTGGCGTTATCTCTGTGACTTCTAACATTTTGCCAGACCAAATTGCAGAGCTTACACATCTTGCACTGGCTGGTGATTATCACGGTGCAAAAGCCATCAATGATTCACTATATGAAATTAATAAGGTGCTTTTTTGTGAAAGTAATCCTATTCCTATCAAAGCGGCTATGTATATTGCTGGTCTTTTGGATACTTTGGAGTATAGACTTCCATTATGTGCACCAAGTAGCGACAATATGAAAAAAATCGAAAATACCATTAAAAAATATATCATCAAAGGACTTTAATGAAAGGCAAAACACTCGTTATTAGTGGAGGTACTCGAGGTATCGGACAAGCAATCGTTTATGAATTTGCCAAAGAGGGTGTCAACATCGCTTTTACCTATAACTCAAATGAAGAATTAGCAATAGAGCAAGTCAAAGACTTGGAGAGTAAATTTGGTATCAAAGCAAGAGCTTATGCTCTCAATATTTTAGAGCCAGAAACTTATAAAGATCTTTTTTTAGAAATTGATAAAGATTTTGACCGTGTTGATTTTTTCATCTCTAATGCCATTATTTCAGGTCGCCCTGTTGTAGGTGGTTATACTAAATTTATGAAACTTAAACCTCGTGGTATCAATAATATCTTTACAGCGACTGTCAATGCTTTTGTTGTAGGGGCACAAGAAGCCGCTAAAAGAATGGAAAAAATAGGTGGCGGAAGCATTATCTCTCTTTCTTCTACGGGAAATTTAGTCTATATCGAAAACTATGCAGGTCATGGGACAGCTAAGGCTGCAGTAGAAACCATGGTGAAGTATGCCGCAGCGGAACTTGGTTGTATGAATATTCGCGTCAATGCGGTAAGTGGTGGCCCTATCGAAACAGATGCGCTTAGAGCTTTTACTAACTATGAAGAAGTTAAAGAAAAAACAGCTGAGCTTTCTCCGCTAAAACGCATGGGACAACCTCAAGATTTGGCAGGTGCTTGTTTGTTTTTGTGCTCAGAAAAAGCTTCTTGGATAACAGGGCATACTTTACTCATTGATGGTGGAACAACATTTAAATGATCAATCTTCCTAACTTCCTGGCCTTAGTGCGCATAGGCTTAGCACCTTTAATGTTTATACTCCTCGTCAATCGCGATATTTCTCTTTTTTCGGGAATTCATAGTAGTTGGTTAGATTATTTTGCGGCACTCATTTTTGTGATTGCCAGCGCGACAGATTTTTTTGATGGATTTATCGCACGAAACTGGGATCAAAAAACCAAACTAGGTGCCATTCTTGACCCACTTGCCGATAAGATGCTTACCCTTGCCGCATTTTTAGGACTGATGATGATGGATAGAGCCAACCCTTGGGCTATTTATCTTATCCTTACGCGTGAATTTTTCATCACAGGTCTTAGAGTGGCAGCCGTCAGTGAGGGCATGGATATCGCAGCGTCTATGGCAGGAAAAGTTAAAACTGTTCTCCAGATGATTGCTATTGGATTTTTGATGATGAGCTGGCCTTTTGCGGATCTTCTTTTATGGGCAGCGGTAGGACTTACTTTGTATTCTGGCTATGAATATATCATCGGCTACACTAAAAAAGGGATTCTATAATGGGTACTTTAACCTCTATTTTGGTTCTCTCTTTTTTAATCTTTTTTCATGAACTAGGTCACTTTTTAATGGCACGATTTTTTGGTGTGCGCGTAGAAGTTTTTAGCATTGGATTTGGTAAAAAAGTTTTCTCTAAAGTCGTGGGACATACCGAATATTGTATTTCACTCATTCCGCTGGGTGGCTATGTGCAGATGAAAGGTCAAGACGATAGTGACCCTACCAAAAAAAGTTTTGATAGTGATAGTTACAACACCAAAAAACCTTGGCAACGCATTTTAATCCTCTTTGCAGGACCTTTTGCGAATTTTTTATTAGCTTTTTTACTCTATATCGCCATTGGCTCAATGGGTGTGACTAAATATGCCCCGATTATTGGCAAAATTAGCCCTGATTCGCCTGCTATGCAAATGGGAATTATGGAAAATGACCGTATTATACTCATCAATAATGCACTCGTAACCACTTGGGATGATGTGAGTGTGCTTATTAAAGAGAGTACGGGGAAATTAGAATTTAAAGTCGAACGACTAGGTGAAGTCCATACTTTTGCTATCGCTCCAATCATCAGTGAATATCAAAACATGTTTGGTGAACGCGTGCAAAAAAGAATGATTGGTATTGCACCTAGTGGAAAAACAATTGAAATTATCTATTCAGCAGACCAACTCATAGGTTTTGCCTATGATCAAACCCTCAAATCCACCACAATGATTTTAACCAGTTTGCAAAAACTCATTGAAGGTGTTGTATCAGTTAAAGAATTAGGAGGCATTATCTCCATTGTTCAAGTGACTTCTGATGCGAGTGATGCAGGTATCATCGCTCTTTTGATGCTTACAGCTCTACTTTCAGTCAACTTGGGCGTTCTCAACTTACTCCCTATTCCTGCCCTTGATGGTGGACATATGATGTTCAATACTTACGAAATGCTGACCAAAAGAGCACCGAGTGAAAAAGTTTTATATGTGATGACTTTGGGTGGTTGGGCATTGCTTTTAAGCCTTACCGCTTTTACGATTTTCAATGACATTTATAGATTAACAGGACTGAATGGATGAATTACGAAGCACGATTTGATGAAATTCTTACACAAATAGAAAAAGTTAGAGTCAGCGTCAACCAACATCAAATCGTCAAAATTGTAGCCGCCAGTAAAAGTGCAGATAATGCCATGATAGAGGCGATGTACAACATAGGTCAACGCTCTTTTGGGGAAAATAAAATTCAAGACATGAGTGATAAAGTGCATGACCTTATACATCTTCCATTAGAATGGCACTTTATCGGTAGACTTCAAACCAATAAAATCAACC
>JAQWCT010000015.1 GCA_028705785.1 Sulfurospirillaceae bacterium
GGTTCATTGACTAGTATTCCTTCATTTTGCTGTGTTACGCTAGAGGGTGCTTCACCAACGATTTCAATTAAATCTGCACTAATCGCAAATGCCATATTATCATGTGAATTGTGAATAGCGATATTATAAATAAAAAGTTTTTCAAATCCTTTAAAATCAATCGTTCCACTTTCATCAATATACTCAATATTATTAATCGCGAAATTGAGCTTTGGCATATTTTTTTGACTGCCTAGGGTTCGTGAAAAAGAGCTTAAGATATTGGAAATAACTTCTTTAGTCGCATCAAGATCTTCTGCGTCCATTTCCTCTTTTTCATTGCCCTCACCACCAAGCATCATATCGCCAATAGCAGTCGCCACGGAAGTCGCCATAGTCACACGCATGAGTCCATGCATGTCGCCACTCACACTAACATCCACTTTAGCCAAAGGAGGAACAAGGCTTATTTTATTGTCACCATTTTCTTCTTTGTTCAAATCTACCTTAGGAGCAATACCGGTTAATCCTTCGATAGTAGAAATAATTTCTTGTTGTAATATCTGTACAAATGTGCTCATTGAGTACTCCGTTCCTTATACTTGTGTATCGAATGATGAAATTTTAGAGATTCTAAATTGTTCAAGCTTTTCTAATGCGCTCTTAATTTCATCTTTATCAGTTCTCACTAACTGTTCTATTTTAATGGATTTTCGAAAACGATGTAAGCCAATTTCTGCTAAAAACAGCTCTTTTTTATCAATCATGACAATGGCTCTATCATCGGCTGGACGATCTAGCCTAATAATGTCACCTTTTTTCAAATCTAAAAGTTCTCCCACACTAAGCTCTGCTTGACCGATAATTGCTTCATTGAAAACTTCTGCACGGCTTATAAGAGTATTGAGCTCTTTGTTTCTACTTTTTTTAGCACTGGTTTCACCCAACATAATATCACGGTTAGCAAGTCGAGAAAGAATAGGCTCAAGATAGATAACGGGATAACAAAGGTTAATCATACCACTTGAATTTCCAATGATAATTTCCATAACGACCATAATGACAATCTCGTTTTGTGAAACGATTTGGACAACATTGGGGCTAGACTCTTTGGTTTCAACCGTTGGATACATATCGGTAATGGGTCCCCATGCTTCTTTGAGTCGTTGCATGATGATACGCAAAATGGCGTCTAGTAAGTTAAGCTCAATATCGGTGAGCTCTCTGGTGGCTTCATAAGACTCTCCAAGACCTCCCAATAGCCTATCTATCATTGGAAAAGCAATGGAAGGGTTAATCTCTATAACACAATTACCATCAAGTGGCTTGATGGAAAAGACATTGAAACTGGTAGGACTAGGAAGTGACATCAAAAACTCACCATAAGTCATCTGATCAACAGAATGAAGCTGAATTTCAACAATGCTTCTCATAATAGATGAAATTTGAGAAGCTAGGTTTCTTGCCATCTTATCATGAATACCTTTGACGGCACGAAGCTGTTCTTTAGAAACACGATTAGGTCGTTTAAAATCATAAAGAATGATTTGTCTAGTATCCGTACCCTCAGTGTCACTACTAGAGACACTATCACCTTCTTCTTCAACGACTTCAAGTAAGGCATCAATCTCTTCTTGACTTAGTATATCAGCCATTGTTTAGTCCTAATTGCTCTTTAATCTTTGCTAAAAGTTTTTTATGAATCTGTGATATACGCGATTCACTAATATCCAAAATACTACTAATTTCTTTGAGATTAAGTTCCTCAAAATAGTAAAGCTGGATAATCATCTGTTCACGATCATTAAATGTGGTAAGAATCTGACTCACCATCCCCATCAATTCATCTTTTTCTACTGTTTGAACTGTATCTTCATTGGAAAGTATTGTAATTTGTTCATTTAAAGACATGACTGAGACAATCATCGCACTATTTCTAGCTTCTGCAATTTTTTCAATATCTTCATCTAAAACTTGCGCCAAATAAGCATCATCAGGTTCATTCCCATGCTCACTCAAATAGGCTGTTATCTCATGGTCAACCATTTTAATTAAGCGACGATTTGCTCTGCTCATGGTATCAAGGGAGCGTAAAAAATCAAGCATGGAACCATAAACTCTTTTTTTACCATAACCCCAAAAAGAGTCATTTTGATCTTTGTCATAACGGCGAGAAAGCTTAATCATCTCCTCAGTACCAATAGAAATCAAATCATTCACATCAACAGATGCTGGAAGTCTCTCCCTTAAACGATAAGCCATAGCACGCACTGCAGGAAGGTATTGAAGAACAAGTTCGTCTTGCTCTTTTTTGATATTTTGGCTATAGGGGTTAAGCTGCTTTTTGGTTGTTTGGTTCATCACTCTGCGTTGAGCCTTTCGTCATCTTGTCATATTTTTGATTCATATTATCGATACTTACCAAAAGACCTTCCATTATTTTTTCTCTATTATCTAATTCATGAATAAAATACTCACTGATATTTTCATGTTCAACCTTATTGAAAACTAATTTTCCGATACGGCTAAAATCAAAAAAGTTCATAACGGCTATATGGATAGTCAAATAAAAGAATAGCGTTATTTCAAAGGTATAAAAAAGTATATTTTCTGCCTCTGAAAAATTGAGTATAGAAAACATTAACCCTATAAAAAAGCCACAAACAGTAAAGAAATAGATAAAATTTTCTGACTTAACCATAGACTACCTTTATCTAAAATTGTTCGATGATACGCTTAAAGAAGCTACCAAAGCTTTGCCCAGTATCATTTTGAAGCACTTTTCGTTCCAATTTGTAGACTAAGTTATTGACAATGCGTTTCATATCCATTGATGCTAAAGAATTAGGTGCATCATTGGTAAAAAGTGTTCTTTGTTTGATGCTTTTTGAGATAAGTTTATCTTCTGGCAATTTTCCTATTAAGTTAAGCTTCAACCCTGGCCCGATATTTGCCAATGCTACTTTACTGATTTTATCAAAAACCATCTGCGCTTCTCGCTCATTTTTGGTCATATTGAGGATAAGATGGATATAGGATTGACTTTTACTGGTAATTTTTATCGTAGCATATGCATCAGTAATCGCAGCAGGATCAGGCACTGTGACGACAATGACCTCATCAGCGGCTTCTAAAAAGAGTTGTATATGCTCACCAATACCCGCTCCCGTATCGATAATCATAAAATCAAGGTCATTAAGTACTTTGGTCTCTTCAAAAAAGCGTTCATACAGAAATTGTTCTGAGTATTTAAGGATTTCATCACCACTTTCCCCAGGAATGAGGATAAGATTTTTCTTGACATTGATGATAATGTTTTCTAGTGAACACTCTCCTTTGAGTACATGTAAGATATTTTTATCGATGCGCACATTCAAGATAACATCCAAGTTAGCAAGTCCTATGTCGGCATCAAAAAGAGCTACTTTATACCCATTATTGGCGAGGACATTAGCCATATTAGCACTGACTGTACTTTTACCCACACCACCTTTACCACTGGTAATGGCAATAAATTTTGTATGGGTTTTGCTCTCTTTTGCAGAAGAAGTTGTGACTAGTTCTTGAAGCTTATTTGCTTGATTTTCCATGTTCGCCTCTCTTTTTCTCAAAACCATCTAAAATGCACTCAACCAAAAAGTCACTCGATGCGGCGACAATGTCGTCAGGAACTTCTTGTCCGATGGAAAAATAACTCACTGGCTTGTCAATATCATAGATCAAAGAAAATATCGTTCCAAAAACCTTCGTTTCATCAAATTTTGTAAAAATAAGTGTATCAATATCTAAAAATGAGAAATTTTTATAGATTTCTTTGAGGTCTTCAAGTTTACTTCCTGCGGAAAGTACCAAATTGACATCAATCTGGAAATTACTACTTTGGATAAATTTGTTGAGTTTCAAGAGTTTATCTTTATCATACTGTGAGCTTCCCACTGTGTCGATTAAAATCACATCACAATGACCAAGCGATGAGAGGGCATTGTTAAAATCACTCGGTTCAACCACATCTTCGATAGGAAGTCTCATCATCTTCGCATATTGGAAAAGTTGTTCTACTGCGCCAATACGATAAGTATCGAGAGTAATGATGCCTACTTTTGCTCTCTTTTCTTGAATATACGAGTAGCGAGCCGCCAACTTGGCTATTGTCGTTGTTTTACCGACACCCGTGGGACCCACAAACATCATGACTTTTTTAGACCCTTTTGGCATCTCTTCTTCCACGCGAACAGGGATAAGTTTGCGCAGTAAAACTTGAAAGTATCGTTTGATAGTTTCACTACTGTTTTTCATGCGAGAGGGCATATGTTCAAGTGTGAGGTTCATAATATTTTCAAGATGGTCTTCGCCCATACCACTGATTTTGGCAAGTTTATAAATCTCTGAAAATTCTGAGGGAATAGCTAGATTATTACGCAAATGTGCCTTTTCATCCCAAAACATCTCTTGAATGAGTTTGATTTTATCGGCAAGTTTGGTAATCTCATTTTTAATATCACCCAAACCCTCATTACTGTGAGATTTTTCAGTATTTTTTGGCGGGAAAGAAGAACCACTATCACTGGTTGCTTGTGCGATTTGTGATATTTGCTTTGCCGCTTCAGAGAGGCTAAAGAGTACATCTTCTCCACTCTTATGGCGTAAAGGTATTGGTGCGGGTGTGGGTTTTGCAGGTGGTGCTTGATTTTCTTCAATAGCCACAACCACTTCGTAAAGAGCTGATGCGCTAATGGTTTTTTTGCGAATTTGCTTCGTGTTGATAACCAAAGCATTTTCACCGCACTCTACTTGTGCCTTTTTAAGTGCTTCTGCTGGCGTTTCTCCACTAAAGGTATGAAATTTCACCCATTTATCCTTTAAATCTTTTTAACTCGCTCAAAGGGACTTTAACCGACAATCGATCTTCCCACTTGGGATGAGGAATGATTAAATCTTTTTGCTTGATAGTTTGATTGTTGAAAAATATTATATCTAAATCAAGCGTTCTTGGTCCATTTTTAAAAATCCGCTTCCGCCCAAAAATATGCTCTACATGTAAGAGTATTTTTAGCGTCATTTTCGCACTGAGTGAAGTTTGTAACACCATCACCGCGTTGTAAAAATCAGGCTGCTCAAGATAGCCAAATGGCGGATTTTTAAAAATGGATGAAGTTTCCATGATACCAAAACGCCTATCGTCCAAAAGAGTTCGATAAAGCTTGGTAAATCGTCGTTTAACTTCTCCCTCATTTCCTCCAATACCTACAACAACAGTGTTCTTATAACTCACTGCCGTTTTTTTTAAAAGAGGAAAAAACCGTATCTTCTCTAACTTCACCCCAAAACCTCAGCACCACTACTTGTGACGATGATGGTATCTTCGATACGCACCCCAAAGGCATTAGGAAGGTAAATACCTGGTTCTATTGTAAAGACCATATTTTCTTCAATAATCGTTTGTGACCTTGCTCCAATGACTGGCAATTCATGGATATCAAGTCCCACACCATGTCCCGTAGAGTGAATAAAATAGTCCCCATATCCAGCCTTGTCGATAACCTCTCGCGCAGCTTTATCGACATCACACGCTTTTACCCCAACTTTTACCGCTTTGATAGCCGCTTCTTGGGCTTTTAAAACTGTGTCATACACTTTTTGTTGCGTGGCATCTCTAAAAACTTGTCTTTTTTCAAAGTTAAAATGCTCATCAAAAAAGCTGGTGCGTGTTCTATCTGAACAGTAACGGCGATATTTCACCCCTGCATCGAGCAACACTAATTCACCTTTTTCAAGTTGCTTAGATGATGGCAGTGCATGGGGTTTTGCCGCATTTTCACCTAGCGCAACGATGGGCGAAAAACTAAGCTCCAACTGACCATGGTATTTGAAAATAGATTCTGCTTCAAAGTGTGCCATTCTCTCATCCATCCCCAAACCATCGCGTTTGAGAAATTCACCAAAACGCGTAAAAGCATCTCGCCCAAAAAGAGCTGCTTGCCTCAGTATCTCTAGTTCGCCTTGGGTTTTGATAATGCGTTTTTCTTGCGAAAAATTTGGCTTTTTTTGAAAATGGATAGAAAGTTTTTCGCTGAGTCTTGCATAAGCGTCAACGCTCCACTCACTCGGATTAAAGCAAAGTGCTTTAACCCCACTTTTGCGAATCAACAAGCGAGCCGTTTTAAGTAAATCTCTTCGATCTCCCTCTAAAACCGTCGCATTTTTAACGCATTCACTCGCCTCAGTCGTATACCGTGCATCCGTGATAAAAAATGCCTCACTCCCCAGTTTTAAAAAAACAACATTATCACACGAAAAGCCGCATTCATAAAATACGGCATTTTCATCTTTGAGGATAAAATTCATCTATGCTTTGGCTTGTTGTGCCGCTTGTGCTTTTCTCATCGCATCGATTTCGCCGAGCATTTGCATCATCGAAATCATCGCAAGATGGTAACCAAATGGACCAAATCCACTGATTTGACCTGTACAAACAGGCGCTATCATACTTTTTTGTCTAAACTCTTCGCGTCTGTAAATATTGCTGATATGTACTTCAATCGCAGGCAATGTCACAGCGCTAATCGCATCACGAATCGCGATAGAAGTGTGTGTATATGCAGCTGGATTGATAATGATACCATCGGCATCACCTAAACACTCTTGTACTTTATCGACGATTTCGCCCTCAAGATTTGATTGGAAAAACTCTATCTCAAAACCATTTTGTTTCGCTACATTTTCAAGCTGTGCATGAATCTCTTCGAGTTTCATTCCACCGTAAATATTTTGCTCTCTGTGTCCGAGCATATTTAAATTTGGTCCTTGAATTACGACTATCTTCATCTTTTACCTTTTGTTTAAAATTTTGTTCTATTATATCAACACTTAGTTTAGGATACAATTACACCAAAAAATAAGGAAATATGTGAAAATTTTAGAAGCCGATTTTGTGCTTACATGTAACGATTTATTTGACATCATTGAAAACGGCGCCGTTGTTTTTGATGAGACCATCATCGAAGTAGGCAAAAGCGAAGATTTAAAAGCTAAATACCCTGATGTAACCCATATCATAGCCCCAAAAAACAGTGTTATTCTCCCTGGACTCATCAATCCCCATGTGCATTTAGAGTTTAGCGCCAACCAAAGTATGCTCACCTACGGCGACTTTATCGCATGGCTTCAATCAGTCATAAAACACAGAGAAACACTAGGAGAACTTGCTACGACTGAGCTTATCGCAGCTAAACTTGAAGCAATGCTCAAAAGTGGTACAACAACACTCGGCGCGATTAGCAGTTTTGGGTATGACTTAGAAGCATGTGAAAAAACACCTCAACGAGTCGTTTTTTTCAGTGAAATCTTAGGCTCAATCCCTAGTGCCGCAGATGCGATGTATGGCGATTTTCTCTCTCGCTATCACCAAAGTTTAGACTATAAATCACCCTCTTTTATCCCTGCTATTTCTGTCCATGCGCCCTACTCAACGCACCCCATTTTGGCAAAAAAAGCGATAGAACTTGCCAAAAAAGAAGCGTGTGTGCTCTCCACGCATTTCATGGAAAGTGAGGCTGAGCGAGCATGGTTAGATAACGGTAATGGCGATTTTATGACCTTTTTTAATGCGTTCAATCCTCACGCCAAACCGATGTGCGAAGCTGGCGAATACTTAGTCTTATTTCAAGGGGTTAAAACACTTTTTACCCATGGGGTTCAAGCCACACATGAAGAGTTACAAACCATTTCAAACATGGACGCAACACTTACCCATTGCCCCGTTTCCAATAGACTTTTAGGTATTGGCAAACTCGACTTAGACAAAGTACAAGAAAACAAAATACCCCTTACGCTAGGCACAGATGGCCTTAGCTCTAATGTTTCTTTGAGTCTTTGGGACGAGATGCGTAGTGCCTTGATGATGCACGCAAATTGTGACCTTGAAAGCTTATCCCAAACCCTTTTACAAGCCGTTACATGTAACGCCGCACATGCGCTCAATCTGCCTTGTGGAAAACTAGAAAAGGGTCTTTATGCCGACATGATTGTTGCGACATTACCCCAAGAGGTTGAAATAAAAGAACAACTCGCAACACAGCTTATCTTACACACACACCAAACACATTTTAACTTTATCAATGGAGAAATCGTATGAATTTTATCAAACAGCCTTTTATCTGGATAGCTGCCATTTTGGGCTATATCCAAAACCACTTTAAAGCCATGCTTTTTATACTTCTTTTAGTCCTGATTTTTGGCTCAATAGGTGAAGACAAACTTGAAACACCCAATCTTGCTATCATCAAAATCGAAGGCGAAATCACTAAAATCGACGAGATTTTAGAAAATATCGACAAAGCCCAAAAAGATACACATATCAAGGGTGTGCTTTTACATGTAGACTCCCCAGGTGGCGCATTAGCCCCATCCATAGAACTTTCCATGGCAGTCAAACGCTTGAGCTCCCATAAACCAGTCGTCGCCTACGCCGCAGGAAGTATGACAAGTGGTAGTTACTACGCTTCGATTTGGTCAAACTACATCATCGCCAATCCAGGGGCTTTTATCGGCTCGATTGGCGTACTTTTTCAAGCACCTAATGTCGCAGAACTTGCTAAAAAACTAGGCATTAGTGAACAAATCATCACCGCAGGTGAATACAAACAAATGGGAACTTTCACCAGAGAGTGGACACCAAAAGAAAAAGGTGCCTTGAAAGAACTTATCGATGACGCTTACGCCTTGTTTGTAAAAGATGTCAGCGAAGCCCGAGGATTAGATGCTAACAACCCTAAAGAGTTTGCTAACGCGAAAGTATTTATCGCAGGAAAAGCTTTACATGTAAAGCTTATTGACGAGATAGGTTCAATCAATGAAGCCAAAGAAAAACTCGAAACTTTAGCCAATGTCAAAGCCCCTATTTGGGAAAAACCAGACAAAATGGACAAGTGGATGAAACGCT
The DNA here is from genome assembly GCA_028705785.1 of Sulfurospirillaceae bacterium. Taxonomy (GTDB): domain Bacteria; phylum Campylobacterota; class Campylobacteria; order Campylobacterales; family Sulfurospirillaceae; genus Sulfurospirillum. The sequence continues at coordinate 8,921 of JAQWCT010000015.1, forward strand.
TAGAAAGTAGCTCTCAATTACCTATTTTTAATTTGATGGGGTATTTGAAGTAGAAAATTTTTTAAGGTGATGAGCTAAAAACTAGCTTTTCACCTTTTCATTTCATACTTGTTTAATACACTTCTTTCCTATGCGCCACACGGATAACTGTGATAACCAACATCTCACCCTCTTTGAGGTAAACGATACGATAATCCCCAGCTCTTTTTCTAAACTTACCTTTGTGTTTTCCTTGAAGCGATTTATCGCCTGCAAAATGCCCTTTTTGTAGGTCTAAAATTTTTGTGGCGATAAAGGTTTGAACACTCTTTTCAAGTTTTAAAAACTCTTTTTGCGCCTCTTGTTCAAAGGCGATTTTATACATTGATTCCTGCTTGTTTGAAGACCTCTTCGAGGGAAATGACTTTTGATTTTCCACTTTTGAGATTGTCGATGCGTTTATCCGCGACCATCTCGTCTAGTTTGTCAAAGTAGAGTTCGATAGCTTTTTCGATTAAACTTGTTCTGCTTTTATCAAGCTCATTGGCATACTCATCCAAAGTTTCGATGATCTCTTTTTCAAGCCGTATATTGATTGCTTGTTTCATGCTTGTCACCTTTTTCTTTTGTAGATACAATTGTAGTGTATAGCATGGAGTTTGTCAATAAATTCTTCACACCATCAACGAAAATTTAACGATATAAAACCCTCCGAAAATCAGCCATAAAAATAAAATACCTGCCAAATAAATAGGCTTCATTCCCACATTTTTAAATTTGCTTGCATTGGTTTCCATGCCCAAAGCGCTCATCGCCATTGTTAGAAGAAAGGTATCAAGGGCGTTGATGTCAGCGACAAGATTTAAAGGCACAAGATTCAATGAGTTAAAGCCTGCAACGACGATGAAAAACACTGCAAACCAAGGAATCGCAATGTTCGTTTTGTGTTTGTGTGTGACACTTTGTGTTGTGCGTACCAGCCAAAATCCCAAGATGACTAAAAAAGGTGCTAAAAGCATAACCCGTATCATCTTCACGATAACCGCTGTTTTGGCAGCTTCCACGCCTAGAGCATTTCCAGCAGCAACGACATGTGCGACTTCATGAATCGTACCACCGATAAAAATGCCCATCTGTTCAGGAGAGAAAGGAATAAACCCCGCTTTATATAAAAAGGGATATAAAAACATCGCCAATGTACCAAAAACAACAACCGTTGAAACGGCAATAGCACTTTTATAAGGCTCGGCATTGATGACAGGCTCCGTTGCTAACACGGCAGCGGCTCCACAAATAGAACTTCCTGCACTGGTAAGAATAGTCGTCTCTTTGTCCAATTTCAGCCATTTTGTTCCCACAACATACCCAATGATAAAGGTAGAGCCAACCACGACGACACTGGTGAGTATGCCTGCTGTTCCCACATCTTCAATATTTTGAAAGGTGATTCTAAATCCATACAGAACAATGCCCACTCTTAAAATCGTTTTGGTTGAAAACAAAATGCCAGGCGTCCATTCTTTTGGGAGTTTAGTGCGCAAGGTATTGGCGTAAATCATACCCAGTACAATACCAATAATCAAAGGACTAATACCAAAATGTTTAAAAAGAGCAAAATCGGAAAGATACATTGCGCTCGTTGAAAAGAGTGCTACAAATAAAATACCACTTAGGGTGTTATTGCGATTTTCTTTTTGAAACATTAAGTATCCTTGAAATTTTAATCAAATTATAAAATCATTATCTTAATAAGTAAAATAAATTATATTCGTTATAATCATTGATATTTTTAATTAATGAGATACTATGACATTTCAAGAACTCAGACTTTTTTACTATCTCTGCGAAGATGCACATCTCTCAAACTTGGCACAAAAGCTTGGCATCACTCAATCAGCCATTTCTCTCGCCATCAAGTCATTAGAGCAAAAAATTGGAGAACAACTTTTTGATCGTATCGGGAAAAGATTGGTTCTTAATGAGATAGGAAGACTCTTTAAAGAAAAAACCTACTCCCATTTTGTCGCCCTCAATGATGCGGAGGATTTTTTCAAGGAGAGTAAGATTTCGGGCGTTTTGAACATCGCTTCGAGTAAAACCATCGGCGATTTTATCACACCCCAAATTGTCTTTGATTTTTTAACATTGCATGAGCATGTGACCATTCAAAAAGATATTCAAAACTCTGCACAGATTATTCAAATGGTAAAAAATGCCACTATCGACATCGGTTTTATCGAATCTTCATGTGATGAGCCAGACCTATGTAAAGAAGCGATAGGCGATGACCAGCTTGTTGTTATTAGTAGTGATCCCAATCTTTCCCAGAGAACTTTTTTCATTGATGAATTGTTTCATAAAAAATGGATTTTACGAGAAAAAGGCTCAGGTACACGCGAGGTTTTTTTAGAAGCCTTAGGGGAGATTGCTAAAGATTTGAGCATTTTCATGGAGTTTTCCGAGTTTGAAGAGGCAAAAACTATTTTGCTGAACAATCCTCAAACCATCACCTGTCTTTCCAAAGTAGCCGTTACCAATGAACTCAAACGAAGCGAACTCTTTGAGGTAAATCTCATCAATTTAAAAATTGACCGCACATTTTACCTCATTTACCACAAGAACAAATACCAAAGTAGACTTTTTAGCGAGTTTAAAAATTTTGTTCATGCAAAGATGACAACCCAAATATAGTTTGCTATAATTTCCTAAAAAGTAGTGCCATGAAAGAACTTATCCAAAAACTTCCCAAAGCGGAGCTTCATTTGCATATAGAAGGCTCATTGGAGCCTGAGCTGATGTTTAAACTCGCTCAAAAAAACAACATTGCAATTCCTTATAAAACGATAGAGGAAGTCAAACAAGCTTACAACTTTACCTCGTTGCAATCGTTCTTAGACATCTATTATGCGGGTGCAAATGTGCTTATCACTGAGTCAGATTTTTTTGATTTAACTTGGGCATATTTGCTTACATGTAAGGCTCAAAATATTGTACATGTAGAGATATTTTTTGACCCCCAAACGCACACCAAACGGAGTATTTCTTTTAAAACCGTGGTAGATGGCATCACTAAAGCGCTTCAAAAAGGCGAAATTGAACTGGGTATCAGCTCATTTCTTATCATGTGTTTTTTGCGCCATTTAAGTGAAGCTGAGGCTTATGAGACGCTCAAAGAATCATTACCATTTAAAGAACACATCATCGCTGTTGGATTAGACTCTAGCGAAGTGGGAAATCCTCCTTCAAAATTCCAAAATGTCTTTGAAGCGGCGCGAAAAGAGGGTTATAAAATAGTGGCTCATGCAGGTGAAGAGGGAAGCAGTACCTACATTTGGGAAGCGCTCACGCTTTTACATGTAAACAGAATTGACCATGGAATTCGCTGTGATGAAGATACTAATCTGGTCGAACATTTAAAAAATATCCAAATGCCACTGACCGTTTGTCCACTTTCTAATGTAAAGCTTCGTGCCATCAAAGATATGCGTAACCACAACATTCTCACCCTGCTTCGCAAAGGACTTTTGGTCACGGTTAATTCTGATGACCCAGCTTATTTTGGTGGTTATTTGAATGAAAATTATGAGGCTATCGTGGAAAATTTAGATATAAGTGAAACGGAATTAAAAGCATTGATTGGAAACTCATTTAAAGCCTCATTTTTAAGTGAGAAAAAAAAGAAAGCATATCTTGGTTTACTCTCTTAAGCGCTTCAGTAAGTCCCAACCCTCATCCCAAAAACCAAGCGCACTGTTGGCATTGATGTGTCCTTTTTCGCCTACATTCACAAACTCACTACCCCAACTCTTGGCTAGACTTTTGGCATACTCAAGCGTGGCATATTCATCATTGGTACTAGCGACAATGATACTGGGAAAATCAAAACAACCATTAAATATTTGTTCAAAACCTATGGCTTCTTTGGGAAAAGTTGTTTTTTTTGGATTAGGAGGAGCAACCAATAAGGCGCCTTTGATAGAAGCATGATTTTTATGACCTGCCCACTGTGCTAGAACCAAACATGCCATGCTGTGCGCTACTAAAACCACATCTGAATTGGTCTCTTTGAGTGCGTTTTCCAAAGCTAAAACCCACTCATGACACACAGGGCAAAGCCAATCTTTTTGCACTACTCTTCTAAAATCACTGTGCCCTTGCTCCCATAAACTCTGCCAATGCGTCTCTCCAGAATTTCCAAAACCTGGTAAGATAAGAACGCTTGGTGTCATGATGAACTCCCATCAGTAAAGATGGGAGACATTGTATAGCATCACAACTTAGAAAACTGACAAAAGACTTTTTCGATAGGCAATAATCTCTTCTATAGTAACAATAGGAAAACCACTTTTGATAGAAAAATTTTCTACCTCAGCGCCTACACTCATACTTCCATCAGCATTGGTTAATTCACACAAAACGGCGTAAGGTTCTAAGCCACTTAAGCGCATTAAATCAACCGAAGCTTCTGTATGTCCAGCTCTTTCTAAAACACCATTGGCTTTTGCACGCAAAGGAAAGACATGACCAGGAGAGACGATTTTTGATTTACCCTCAGAATGAATGGCAGCTTGAATGGTGGTGAGTCTATCTTTGGCACTCACGCCTGTTGTAACACCTTCTTTAGCTTCAATAGAAATAGTAAACCCTGTTTGGAATTTGGAGTGATTGTGAGTGACCATCATAGGAAGCTCAAGTTCATCAACTTTTTCATGGGATAAGCAAAGGCAAATAATGCCACTACATTCACGAATAAGCAATGCTGTTTGTTTAACACTTAGTGAGCCTGCATGGAAGATAATATCTGCCTCATTTTCGCGCGTGAGACTATCCAAAACGATAACACCATTTTGGTTTTGAAGCGAAGCAATGGCTTGCTTAACTGAAAAGTGAAGGGAAGATTCCCCACAGATTTGATTCATGGTATACTCCTAAGAATGAGTAAACTTACCAGAATCAGGGCATATTTAAATATAGACACATGATTTTGTCATAGAACAATGGCAATGATGACTACATTCTCTCTCATCCGGACTTTAACCGTTGGTTTTGGAATCACACCAAATCTGCTTGACCTTTTACCTTTACATGTAAAAGCGCTCGCGGACTCTCTTTGTTACAAGATTACCGCCAGTAGGGAGTTACACCCTGCCCTGAGAAATAAGTTTCGTTGACATTATACCTTTTTACAAATGATAAAACCTAATGGTATTTTTACCTGCTTCTTTGGCTCTATACATTGCCGTATCAGCTCGCTTTAAAAGGTCATCTTCACTGCCCTCTTCACTATTGAAGATTAAAACGCCAATACTTGCAGTACAACTATGATTGACAACACTATCTTCCACTCCATTGTGGGAGACATTAAGACTATAAGGAGAAGACAAAGTACGGCAAATTTTTTCTGCCACGATTGTAGCTTGTTCAGTTCCTATACCTTTATCCACATCCAACGCATTGAGTATAATGATAAACTCGTCCCCACCAAAACGGGCTACAGTATCTACTTTGCGTACACAGCGCTTGAGTCTATCTGCCACTTGACAAAGCAATAAATCACCTATGCTATGCCCATAAGTATCATTAAGCGATTTAAAATTATCTAAATCAAGAAACATTAATGCAGCATACTTTTGAGTGCGTTTTATTTCAGCTATCACATAATTTAAACGCTCACCTAGCAACAGGCGGTTTGGCAATTGTGTGAGAGGGTCATAAAATGCAAGTTGCTGAACCCTATCTTGCATTGCTTTTCTCTCAGTTATTTCTCGTGTAATACCATGAAAGCCTATAATCTCACCCTCATCATTATATTCTGGCTTTGAAATAATTTCACCCCAAATCAACCTACCATCTTTGCATCTATGTTGTATCTCATAAGTCACAAAATCAGCAGTGCGAATTCCTTTTTTTTGTGACTCAAGTCTCTGTTTTATTTTTTCTGAAATAATCTTAATACCCTCAGGTGTGAACATCTCAAAAACATGATGACCTATCACCTCATCAGCCCTATAGCCTCTAAACCTCTCATCGGAAGGACTAATATAAGTAATGTTTAAATTACGATCTGTTTTCCAAATAACATCCGTTACATCCTCCATAAGATGTCTGTAAAGCTCTTCATTCTCTTTAAGTTTTGTTGCAAACATACTTTTTTCTATCGCAATGCTCGCAAGATTGGAGGATTGTTCCATAAGCAATATATCTGCCATTTGAGGCGTTTTAGGCTTTGTTGAATATATAACAAAAGTTCCCAAAACATTTCCCTCAGATGAAAAAATTGGCTCAGACCAACAAGATTGCAATCCTGCACGAAGCGCCACTTCCTTGTACGCTTCCCAATAAGCATGTGTCGATATATCTTCGACAATAACACGCTTTTTAAGATACGCTGCCGTACCACATGAACCCACTCCTTCACCTATACAAACCCCTTTAATAGCTTCATTGTAAAAAGCAGGCAAGCTGGGTGCAACTACATCTGCAAAAAATTGACACTCTTTGTCAAGTAAAAGCACACTGCAATGTGTATTTGGATTTTGTTTTTCAACTTCTTCTATAATAGATTCAAGAATATTAGGTAATGGCACCATTTTGACTATCATCTCTAAAATATTATTCCGATAGTATTCGCGTTTTTCTGCTGCTTTACGATTTTTGATTTCGAAATGTAGCCTATAATACCAATACGCAAAAAGTATCACTAAAAGTGTCATACCTGCACTGTATTTAAAAAGTGTGACTGTGTCTATACCTCTAGGCTCTATTCTCACGCCTAACCATCGATTGAAAATATCCTCAGACTCTTCAGGCGAAATGGAAGCCATTGCTTTTGTCACAATGGAAGCGAGTTCACTTTTACTTTTGGTAAAAGCAAAGCGATGCTGACTTGAAAATTCTGTTTGCCCTGAGAAACGAAGCTTTTCAAGACCATAATTTTTAATGGCATAGTTAACGGCACTCATGTCTCCAATGTAAGCATCCGCTTTTCCGTCCATTACAAAACCTAGTGCTTCTAAAATATTATTGGCAACCACAAGCTGAATATTGGGGTATTTTTTTGCAAGCAACTCCTGTGTAAAGTATCCTTTTTCAATCGCTACTCTTTTGGTATTTAAATGCTCTAAACTACCGATAAAGTTTCCTTCACCATTGTCAACTATCATTGTTTGAGTTTCTCGATAAGCATCAGAAAATAAAAAGTATTTTAAACGCTCTGGTGTTTGAACAATGCTTGTTAAAAGATCTATTTCACCAGTTTTGGCTAACTCGACAAGCTCACTCCACGATTTTCCTTTAACAATTTCAAAATGAACATCAAGTTTCTTTTCCAAAAGACGCAAGTAGTCTACTGCCATACCAACATACTCTCCATGCTTATTCATCCACTCATAAGGTGCGTACTCTGAGTCCATTCCGACAAATATTATAGGATGTGAAGAAAGCCAAGCTTTTTCCCCTAATGTCAAGTCAAGTTTGTTTTTTTCATCAGAAAAAAGGGATGAGAAAAGGAATATTAGGATTGCGATAACAAGAGGAAAGCGGATAAATTTCATAATTTTTTTACCACCAAGTCAGCTAAAAAGAATATTTCTTAATACATTGTACTTTGGCAATAATTTAATAAGACTTAATCCCTCACAAAGGAACATAAGTTGCAAGAATATCACTACGCATTAATGAGAATAAGGAATACATATGGATGAAAAAGAGCTTAAAAAAGAACTTGCAAGGCTCAAACGAATGGCAGTCGAAATAGCAGGTGAAATTCACGATATCGTAGAAGATACATTGTGGGTAAAATATAATGAACTACCTATTTTATCGGCAAAGATTGTAGACGCCATCAAAGAAGCAGAAGCATTTAAAGAACACCACAAACTCTAATTTTTTTCCAATGCTCTTGCTTTAAGGATAGTATGAGGCGTTTGGAGTTCAAAAATATCTTCTTTTTCTATCTTTTCTAAGGCGATTTTTTTGCCATCTTTGACCACTTGAGCGTAACACTCTCGAAGTTCTCTAGTGGGCTCTTTTGATGCTAATGCGATATGATAGCTACTGAGTATTTGTTCTTTTTTAGCAATATTTTGTTTCGTTTGAAAACTTATTTGCTCCTCCGCTAAGGCTATTTTTCGTGATTTTTCGCGTAACAACATCGCAATTTTTTCAGTATATTGTTGTTGTAAAATGCTGATTTCACTTTTCCATAAGAAAAGTTTTTCATCAATAGAGCGTTTAGCAAAAAGGCGTTTTAGATGTCCCAGCGATTCTTCTTTCGAGCGAATTAATCTTTTAAAAATACCATCCATTTGATCCATCATGCCATCAATGCGTTGTAACATCTCATTTTGGTCGGGAAGTATCATCTCCATCGCAGCTGAAGGCGTTGGCGCTCTTAAATCTGCCACAAAATCGCTAATGACAAAGTCTACCTCGTGCCCCACAGCTGAGACTACAGGTGTCTTACATGTAAAGATTGCATCGGCTACAATTTCCTCATTAAAAGCCCACAAATCCTCAGCACTTCCACCGCCTCGTCCTACGACAATAATGTCTACATGTAAAGCATCGGCTAAAGCGATATTGCTCGCAATGGCAACTTTGGCACCCTCACCTTGCACGAGTGTATCAAGGAGTGTGATTTTCACCAAAGGCCATCTTTTTTGTGCAACACGGAGCATATCTTGGAGTGCTGCACCTGTACCTGAGGTAACAAGAGCGATGTGGGAGACAAACTTGGGAAGCGGTTTTTTGCGTGCTGTTTCAAAATACCCTTTAGCACTCAACTTTGCTTTGAGTTGCTCATAAGCTTTAGCCAATGCCCCACCACCTGCTGGCTCTATTGAAGTACAGTTGATTTGGTAACTTCCTCTGGGGGCAAAAACAGAGATAGAGCCATGAAGTACAACTGCCATGCCCTCTTCGAGCCCAAATTTTAAACTTCTTGTATTGCCTTTAAACATAACGCAAGAGATGGAAGAATCTGCATCTTTGAGGGTAAAATAGAGGTGACCTGAGCTGTGGTAAGTAGGGCGAGAAACTTCGCCCTCTACGATAACGCTTAAAAAAGTTGTTTCAAGAATAGACTTGATTTGATTGTTTAAACTACTAACACTTTGCGTTGAACTCATCTCTTTCTAGCAATCACCAAAGTCGAGATGTCCATCGAAAAGCTTTTAATAAACTCTGTTTCAAAACCTGCCATATCGAGTTCTTTTTGAAGCATGGATGATGTTAAAAATCCTTCGATGGAGCTCGGAAGATATTCGTAAGCTTCTTTGTTTTTTGAGATAAAGCCACCGATTTTGGGAAGGATTTTATTCATATAAAAATCTTTAATTCCAAACAAAAGTCCTTTTTTATCATCTTTGGTAAATTCCAAAATAACGACATAACCACCCGTTTTTAAAACTCTTGAAAACTCCATAAAAGCCTCTTGGCGTTTTACAACATTACGAATACCATAACTTATACTTAAAATATCAGCTATTTCATTACCAAGTGGGAGTTGCGTCGCTTCGGATATAACAAACTCAAACTCTGGAAATTTTTGCTTACCCACATCGGTCATACCCACGGAGGGATCAACACCCAAAATCTTACCAATCTGCCTGCCCGCTTTTTTGGCCTGCTTCGCCCAATACCCCATCATATCGCCCGTACCACAAGCAACATCAACGATAAGGTCTATGGGTTTGCTATAGCGTGCATAAGTTTCATCACATGCAGTCTTTCGCCACTGAATGTCGATGCCCATACTTAATACGCGATTAGCCGTATCGTAAGTTCCTGCGATGTCATCGAACATCTGAACGATTTTTTGCTGTTTGTTATTATTATCCAAAAGTTATTCCTACCTATAAATTTAACCCTGCCAACTTAGTTGGCTAGCTTTAGTAACTCAGCGTAGCACAAAGGGCTTTGCCCTTCGTGCGTGTATAAATTAAAACAGTCCCGCGACTTGCGCAGCTATCTTTTGCTCTAAAATCGGTGTTGCTTCATAAAGTGTTAAATCCATTTTGGTTGCTTCTGCAAACATCATAGTACGGTGTTCTATATAATCACTCTCATAAGCTTGTGAGCTATTGGAGTATGTATTACTGCGAAGTTGTCCACTTGCATCTGCATCTCGAATAGGACCTCCAAAGCTGTTCATAGTTCCTGTTTTTTGACCATCTCTCACACTGGCTTGTCCTGAACTTGTACCGGTATAAGAACTAACTTTTCCTTTAGCTTTCTCACGAATAACGATGTCCACTTGCATTTGGTAAATGGTATCTTCAGTCGCTTTTCCAATAAGTCCACC
>JAQWCT010000204.1 GCA_028705785.1 Sulfurospirillaceae bacterium
TTTTGTTTTTTCCAATATTTGCACCAAGAGGCGTAGCAAATGGATAGATGTTTTCCATTCTTTTGGCTATTTTACTTGCACCCTCATTGTTAAATCCCATCGCATTTTGCAATGACTCTTCTTCAACAAAACGAAAGAGTCTAGGCAAGGGATTGCCACTTTGTGCTAAGGGCGTTACCGTTCCATACTCAATATGCCCAAAACCAAGAGCCGTGAGCATCTTAATCATCGTGGCATTTTTATCAAATCCCGCACCAAGACCTAAAGGATTGAGAAAAGTTTTTCCAAACAGTTTTTGCTCTAATCTTTTGTCCTGTATGAAAAATTCCTCAGCAATTTTTGCAAGTATAAAAGGAGTATAAGTTGCACCGTTTTTGAAGAAAAATTCCGCAACATGGTGTGCATTTTCAGGGCTGAGATTGAAAAGAATTTTTTTCATTATGGCATAATCAAACATCTTTTTCCTTTGTTATAAAGTAGGCGATTATAGCCAAACTAAGATAAAAGATGGTTGATTTATTCTTGTAAACCCTTAAGTTTTAGATATTCTTCGCTGGATTCTCTTAAGGCTTCATCGCTTCCAACAGCACAAATTTTACCGTGTTTGATGATAACGATTTTGTCTGCTTTTTTAACCGTACTAAGGCGATGAGCAATAACAAAAGTTATTTTATCCTTGATGAGATTTTCAATAGCATCTGTAATTTTTTGCTCACTTCCCGAATCGAGTGCAGAGGTGGCTTCATCAAGAATGAGGATTTTTGGATTGGCATAAATCGCTCTTGCAATGGCAATGCGTTGTCTTTGCCCACCTGAGAGATTGGCTCCAAATTCGTTGAGATGTGTATAGATACCTTTTTCAAGTTCACCGATAAAATCGTAAGCATTGGCTTTTTTGAGTGCTTCGATGACTTTTTCTTCGTCTATTTCTTTTCCATAGGCTACATTAGCGGCAATAGTATCGTGGAAGATGTAGATTCTTTGTGTTACCATTCCAACAGTCTCTCGAAGGCTTTTCAGGTCAAAATCTTTGATATTGATGCCATTGATACAGATACTACCACTGCTTGGGTCGTAAAAGCGCATCAGCATATTCATGAGAGAGCTTTTACCGCCACCACTATCACCAATGAGCGCTATCATCTCACCTTGTTGAACTTCAAGACTAATATCTGATAAAGCTTGTTTTTCGCCATAAAAGAGTGAAACTTCTTTAAAAGAAATGGTTTCTATGGTTTGAGGTAAGGATTTTGCTCCACTTTGAATGAGCGGTGTTTGGTCAAGTAAAAAGAAAATGCGCTCACTAGCGACTATGGCATCTTGCATTCTATTGTATAAGCCTGAAATCTTTTTGATAGGCGTATAAAGCATAAAAAGAGCCGTTAAAAAGGAAAAAAAGCTTCCCACACTCATCGAGCCATCAATGACTTCACTACCACCTACGATGATCACAACGGCGACACCAATAGAGCCTAATGTCTCCATGATGGGGCTGACCATTTCAGAGACTTTGACGGATTTCATTGTCAGTTTAAAGTATTTTTGGTTCTCTTTTTGGAAAAGGTTATGTTCATAATTTTGAGCATTATTGGCTTGGATAATTTCGATATTGTTAAAAATTTCACTTAGCTTTGCGGTAATATCTGAGATACTCTCTTGTGAAGCACGAGAAATTTTTTTCATTTTTTTTGCAAGAAGACTTAAGGGATAAACGGCTAAAGGCATAATGACCAGTGCATAAAAAGCTAAAGAGGGATTTTGGTAGATAACAACGACGATAAGCCCTATGATGGTGAAAGATTCTCTTAAAAACTCTGGAATGAGATTAGAAACGACGCTTCTTACGCGCTCTACATCGTTGGTGTTTCGGCTAATGAGTTCACCACTGCGGTATTCGTGAAAAAAAGCAATGTCAAGTTTGAGCATATTTGCCAAGATATTGTCACGAAATCTTCGAATAATATCTTGACCAATATACGCTGTAAAATAAGCTTGCATATACCTTCCAGCCTCTTTTGCAGCATATACAGCAATAATGGCATAAGGCAGAAGCTTAAGCATATTGGCATCTTTAGCGATAAAGATTTCATCTAAAAGTGGTTTAACAAGATAGGCAGAAACTGCTGTTCCTCCACTAGCTAGTAGCATACCAAAAATGGCTAAGGCAAAATAGGGAATATAATCTTTAAAAAAAGGAACAAATCGTATCAATACACCTTTGAGGCTTAACATCTTAGTTGACCTTTTCCCATTGCGTGCCATTAACAGTGTCCATTAGTTGTATGTGTTTTTCCTCAAGGAGGGAGCGAATAGCATCTGCTTTAGCAAAGTCTTTCTCTTTTTTGGCATTATTTCGCTGTTCAATTAACTGGGTTATCTCATTTTTTTCTGTTTCACTCACGCCAATTTGAAAATACATGTAAGGATTATGAAGCCCAATTCCCAAAACAGATTCTAGCCATAGTAAATTGGCTTTTGTCGATATTTTGAGCGATTTGTCTTTAGGGTTTTTATCTAATATTTCATTTGCATTAGCAATCATCTCATCCAAAACAGCAAGGGCTTTTGAGATATTAAGATCATCACTCAGTGCTTCTAAAATATTTGCTTTGAAAGTAGCAGAAATTTCTCCTACTGAAGCATCAAAAACTCTTTTTTTAAGACGGTAAATTTTATCCAATCTTTTTTTGGAGAGTAAAAGGTCTTCTTCTGAAAAGTTAAAATTGGCACGATAATGGGTGGAAAGAAGGTAAAAGCGTAAGACCTCACCATCGTAAAGTGCAAGGGCGTCTTTGAGAAAAAAACTATTGCTTAATGACTTACTCATCTTTTCGCCACTAATCGTTACAAAGCCATTATGCATCCAGTATTTAGCCAATTCTTGACCACTTTTACATCTGGTTTGTGCGGCTTCATTTTCATGGTGAGGGAACAAAAGATCAGCTCCACCTGCGTGAATATCGATCTGATAAGCTCCACTCGTTGCGAGATGTTTTTCAATCATCGCAGAACATTCGATATGCCACCCAGGGCGACCCTCTCCAAAAGAAGCTTTATAACTTGGTTCATCTGCTTTGGTAAATTTCCACAGTGCAAAATCTTTTTGATCTTTTTTCTCATCATTTTGAGAAACGCGTGCAAGGGAGGCTTCATCATCAATGAGTCGATGTGAGAGGCTTAAGTATTGCTTGTCTTTTGAAGTATCAAAGTAGACACTGTCGCTGGTGACATAAGCAACCTCTTTTTTGACCATTTCTTCGATAAATGTGACGATTTCACTTACTGTTTCAGTTGCTTTGGGTTCAATGTCTGCATCGCTTACATGTAAAGCTTGCATTTCATCTTTGTATCGTTTGATATAAAAAGAGGTAAGCTCTTCTAAGGATTGTCCGCTTTCTTTCATTTTGTTAATGATTTTGTCATCAATGTCTGTGAAGTTTTTTACAAAAGTGACACGGTAATCCATCGCTATAAAAACTCTACGCAGTAAATCAAAAGCAATCGCACTTCTTGCATGTCCTAAATGGGCATCATCGTAAACCGTAGGTCCACAGACATAAATTTTAACTTCATTTTCTTTGATAGGAATAAACTCTACTTTTTTCTTTAAAACCGAATCATAAATAAACATGTATTATTTCCTTAAACCATATGAGGACAATCGTTTCAAGAAGAAGCACAATCGCCAAAATAATTAATTTTTTATCTATTAGTATATCGAAAAACTTTTTGCTCCCAAAGGAGGTGATAGTAAAAAAGAACAAAACCCATCCTGCAAGTGAGCCAGCAAGGGCAAGTCCTGCTGCACCTAAGGGTTGAATGAGGGCTAAAGAGAAAATTAGATTTGAGCCAAGCGAGTACATTGCAATTTTAGCAGCCTCGCCTTGACGCATCATGGCGTAAAGCCACAGAGAAAAAAGTTTAGCCAGTCCAAAAGGGAGTAGACCTATCATGTACATTGATAGTACAAATGCCGTAGTTTTGGTATCTTCTGAAGTAAATGAACCTCGCTCAAACAATAACTTGACAATTTCTTCACTAAGAATATATCCGCCAAGCGTAGAAATAGAAAGTAAAAAGGCTAAAAGCCAAAAACTTTTATACAAAAGCCTTGAGGCTTGTTCTTCATCTTCTCTTTTGAGCAATCGCGTGATTTTTGGAAAAATACCTGTGGTAAGTGCAATAGCAAAAAGAGCTAAAGGGAGTTGAAAAATACGGTTTCCATAATAAAGATAACTAATACTCCCAGAAACCAAAAAACTTGCCAGTGTGGTATCTACAAAAGAGACAATTTGAGGGGTTGAATTACCGATGATGGATTGAAAAAATGCTTTATTGAAGCCTTGTGTAGAGGCTTTGATATTTTGTGATTTGGTTTGAGAATAACGATAGCCAATGATGAAAAGTTTGACCAGATTATGTCTTTTTATAGCAATATAATGCACCAATACTTGCAGTAATCCACCCACTAAAACGCCATAACTGAGAGCATAAACAATCGTTTTTCTATCCCAATTTTGGAACAAAAGTAACGCTCCAATCATGCCTATATTTAAAAGAGCTGTTGAAAAGGCAGT
>JAQWCT010000016.1 GCA_028705785.1 Sulfurospirillaceae bacterium
AAACAAAAACTCAATACGCATATGATGGAACTTTACAAAAAGCATGGCGTCAATCCAATGGGTGGATGTTTACCTATTCTTTTACAAATTCCTGTCTTTTTTGCTATCTATAGAGTATTACAAAATGCCATTGAACTTAAAGGAGCGGATTGGATTTTATGGGTTAAAGATTTAGCTGTCATGGACCCATTCTATATTCTTCCTGTGGCAATGGGTATTACGATGTTTATTCACCAAAAAATCACACCAACATCTTTTACAGATCCAATGCAAGAAAAAATTATGAAGTTTTTACCGCTTATCTTTACATTTTTCTTTGTCACTTTCCCTGCTGGTTTGACTTTATACTGGTTTACCAATAACCTTGCATCTATCGTACAACAGTTTTATGTCAATAAACTTTTTGCTAAAAAGCATCATGAAGAAGAGAAGGCTTAAAAATGACAAGAATTGAAGCTGATACATTACAAGAAGCTTATTCTAAAGCTGCGCGTGAATTGTCTTGTTCGGTGGTTGATTTAGACATCAATATCATCCAAAATGGCTCTGGTGGTTTTTTGGGTATGTTTAAAAAGAGTGCTATCATCGAGGTAGCACGCAAAGGCGCTAGAGTAAGAGAAGAGAGAGAAAAAAAAGAAACTCCTGTACAAAGACATGAGGAAGTTGAAAAAAATGCTGTGCTCACAGAAGAAAAACGCAGTGATAGAAGTCGAAGAAATAAAAATAGACGCAATAAAAACAAAAATAGAGATAGCGTTAAAACAGATGAAGTGAGTGAGCGAAAAACTGAGCCACAAGAGGTCAAAAAAGTAGAAACAAAAGAGGTTGTGCATCAAAGAGTTGAGCATCCTAAAAGAGAAACTCCTGCTCCAAAGCCTATGATAAAAGAGATGAAGCATACGCTTGCGCAAACACCGATTGACCAAAATTTTCATCAAGAAAAAAGAGATATCAATGAAGTGATCAGTGAAGTCAGTGTACAAGTCAAAAATCTCTTTAAATATAGTTGTTTTACGCTTGATGTTCCAACTGTTTCTAAATACAATGAAGATACGATTTTAATCGAATTTAGTGGCGAAGATGCCGCGCTTCTTATCGGTAAAGAGGGTTATCGCTACAAGGCTCTCTCTTATCTTTTGTACAACTGGATTAACATCAAGTATACTCTCAATATTCGACTTGAAATTGCTGAATTTTTGAAAAATCAAGAAGAGATGATACAAAAATATCTTCTGCCTGTGATGGAGCGTATTCGAAATAGCGGAAGAGGGCAGACCAAAATCCTTGATGGTGTTTTGATTAAAATTGCTCTTGAGGCACTTCGTGCAGAATTTCCTGAAAAATATGTTGGTATTAAATCAGGTAAAGAAGGTGGAAAATTTATCGTCGTCAATGACTTTAATAGGAAAACAACATAGACACTATCGCAGCTATAGCTACAGCTTCGGGCATTGGATCTATCTCTATCGTCAGAGTGAGTGGACCCAATGCCTACTTAAT
This sequence comes from Sulfurospirillaceae bacterium, assembly GCA_028705785.1. Classification (GTDB taxonomy): domain Bacteria; phylum Campylobacterota; class Campylobacteria; order Campylobacterales; family Sulfurospirillaceae; genus Sulfurospirillum. The sequence goes on from JAQWCT010000016.1 coordinate 1,501, forward strand.
TGCTCAAAAACTCTCCCACAAAGAAGAATTTACCCCTAGAGTTGCAACACTTTCTTACTTGCATGACACATATAATGACCCCATTGACCAAGCCATTATTGTCTATTTTAAAGCCCCTCATAGTTTTACCGCTGAAGATGTCGTTGAGTTTCAGTGTCATGGCGGAAGCATTGTGGGAAGAATGGTTTTAGAAGCTATTATAGCGATGGGGGGAAGACTTGCTCATCCTGGAGAATTTTCAAAAAGAGCTTTTTTAAATGGCAGAATTGACCTCAGCGAAGCAGAAGCCATTGCAGCACTCATTGAGACAAAAAGTGTTGATGCAGCCAAGATGCTAACCCGTCAACTCAAAGGGGAACTTCGAGATTTTGTTTTACATGTAAGAGAATTATTGATTGATATTTTGGCGTATGTTGAGGTTAATATTGATTATGCTGAAGAAGATTTACCTCTTGATATGTTAAAACAAATTGAAGAGCGACTTATTAATTTGAGAGCTAAGCTTTTTAGTACTTATGAAAGCAGTAAACGCCGATCTGGTCTGATTAATGGTTTTAAAATAGCCATTGTGGGAAAGCCAAATGTTGGGAAAAGCTCACTTCTAAACGCGCTTTTAAACTATGATAGAGCTATCATCAGCGATATTGCAGGAACAACCCGTGATACGATTGAAGAAGAGATTCGCATCGGAACGCATTTGGTGAAGATTGTTGATACTGCTGGCATTAGAGAAGCGCATGATGTGATCGAAAAGATAGGAATTGAGCGCTCCATTTTAGCCATTGAAGAATCACAAATCGTTATAGCGATGTTTGACAATTCTCGCATCAATGATGATGAAGATATTCAAATTTTAAATATTCTTGATGAATATGGTATTAACAAACATATTCTTAAGGTATTGAATAAATCTGATTTAGAACAGAAATTTGACCAAACCCTTTTAGGGGAAAACCTCATTTTGCTTGATTGTAAGAAAAATAGTGATGCCATTATCTTACATGTAAAGAATATTTTAGATGCAACGATGGTAGATGATAGTGTGATGCTAACTTCACTCAGGCAGATAGAAGTGGTCAAAAAAGCGTATGAAAATATAGAGCAAAGCGTTGAATTTCTCAATTTTGGGCAATTAGAACTTTTTGCATTTCATATCAATGTGGCAATTGAAAGTATCTCTTCTATTACGAGTGCTTATGAACGCGATGAAATTTTAGATAAGATGTTTGGTAGTTTCTGTTTGGGTAAATAGACCATTTAAAAACTATTTGCCCAGTTATGCTATCATAAAAAACCAATGAAAAAAGGTTTATTATGCTCGATACTATCCAAGAATTTATCAAGAAAGAGTCTTCTGCTGGTCTTGTGCTGATTGCTGTTACGATTCTTGCACTTATTCTTCAAAATAGTTTTTTAACAGATTTTTATACGAATTTTCTCAATGTTCCATTGCGCATTAGCTTTGGAGATTTTGGTCTTGCAAAACCTCTTCTTTTGTGGGTTAATGATGGTTTGATGGCAATATTTTTCTTTCTGATAGGTTTAGAAGTTAAAAGAGAGGTGATGGAAGGTGAGCTCTCCACGAGAAGCCAGGTAATACTTCCTGTTATTGCTGCTATTGGTGGTATGATTATTCCTGCTCTCATTTTTTCTTTTTTTAATTTTGGAGATGATTTTGCGATGACGGGTTGGGCGATACCAACTGCTACTGACATCGCCTTCGCATTAGGTATTCTTTCATTGCTTGGAAACCGTGTTCCTGTCTCTTTGAAAATATTTCTAATGGCATTAGCCATTATTGATGATTTGGGTGCTATCGTGATTATCGCCTTATTTTATACTCACACACTATCGCTGTTGTCTATCATGATTGCTTCACTCTGTCTTTTTGTCCTTTTTATGATGAATAAAATGGGAATTGTCCAAAAATCAGCTTATATTCTAATCGGAATTATTTTATGGACAAGTGTTCTAAAATCAGGTGTACATGCAACTATTGCAGGTGTTTTACTTGCTTTTACCATACCTCTTTATTCTTTTTCTAAAGAAGGCAATCGCTTTTCCATGCTCAAAGAAATAGAGCATGATTTACACTATTGGGTAGCTTTCTTCATCTTGCCCTTGTTTGCCTTTGTCAATGCTGGTGTCGATCTTAAAGATCTCTCATCGACTGCACTGCTTGATAATGTTCCATTAGGTATCATGTTGGGATTATTCTTTGGAAAACAAATAGGCGTATTTGGTTTTAGCTTTATTGCTATTAAGTTAGGCATTGCGAGCTTACCGCAGGGTAGTAATTTTAAACAACTTTATGGCATTTCTATTCTAACAGGCATTGGCTTTACGATGAGTCTTTTTGTAAATACCTTAGCCTATAACGATACAGAACTTTTTTTCTATGCAGATAAATTAGCTATTTTACTAGGCTCTTTTATTTCAGGAGCGCTTGGATACCTCTTTTTGAAAAAAATATCTACATAAATTTTCAACAAAATGTAAGCAATCAAATAATAGAATAAATACACTCCGATGTAAAGGCAGTGACAAAATGAGACATCTTAACCTTACAAAGCGTCTTTTTTGGATTATCGCCTTTTTTGTCATTAGCTCTAATGTGATTGTTACAATGTATATTTATCATAAATCTGAACAATTGATTGAAGCTAGGGCATACTCTAAAGCTAAAACATTGCAAGAGTATTTTATGACGATGCGAGCTGTTTATATTCAACAGTTTTTATCCAGTAAAATTGAATTAAATGATGCAACAGTAGGGTTTTTACCAGCACATGCGTCTACGCACATCAGTGAAGAATTAGAAATCAACTCAACGCAAGGCATTTCGATACGAAATGTTTCTGATAGACCAAGAAATCCTAGCAATAAAGCCATTACCATAGAAGAAAATGCCATTCATTACTTTAATAACAATACACAAATAAGCGATAAAATTGAGCTTATCAAAGAAGGAGATAAAGAGTTTTATTTTTTTGCTTCTCCTCTTCGCATTGAGCCTTATTGTCTTAAATGTCATGGAAAAAGAGAAGAAGTTCTTCCTTATATCGCCAATAGATATACAACAGCTTATGACTATAAACTAGGCGAAATTAGAGGTCTTACCAGTATCAAAATCCCTAAAGGTTTTCTTTTTGATGAAGTGATAGCTCTTTTTTGGCAAGAAGCATTATTTAACTTTTTGGTGATGACAATTCTACTTTCTTTTATGTATATCGCTATTAAAGAGCTAACCAAAAGGGAAGCAGAACAAAAGCAAGAATTAGAACGACTGGTTGGTCAAAGAACCGAGAGTTTGGCTCAAAAAAGTCTTGAATTAGAAAAATCTTATGAGCATCAAAAGCACCTTTATTCCGTTCTTAGGACAGTTGCAGATAGCAATCAAATCCTCATTACGACTCAGACTTTAGATGAACTTTTAAAACAAACTGCATTATGCTTATTTTCTAATGATTCTTTTTCACATGTAAAAATAGGGCTATGGGAAAATAATGCTTTGCGAGTGAAGGAAACATGTGGTTTTGATGAGGACTTTGAACTCAATCCTTTAGAACAAATGGTGTTTGATTGTAATGATGCTTTAATAAGTACGCCATCGACTAAAGATATCCCTACTATATGCAGGGAATATATGTTGAAATATCATGTAACGGAATGCTATACGACAGCTTTGAAGAGTGATAAGTTTGCCACAGTCCCCCTTGGTGTACTTAGCGTATGGACGACGATGCCAGAAGGATTTAGTCCAGAAGAAAGAGCTATGATTGAAGAGCTAGCAGGTGATATTGGATTTGCTGTCAACTCTTTTTTACAAAAAGAAAGTATTCTCAAGCTTTCATTTTACGATACGCTTACTAATCTCGCTAATAAAACAATGTTGAGTGATCACGCAAGATTTGCAATGAGTGTTAGCAAAAAAAATAAAACATACAGTGGACTCATTTTTATGGATTTAGACAATTTTAAATCTATTAATGACTTAAAAGGACATTCAGCTGGTGATAAATTACTCGTTATGATGTCGCAAAGATTAGATAAGTTGGCACATCAAAACAATATGGTATCTCGTTTTGGTGGTGATGAATTTGCTATTTTAGTTCCTAATATTAGCAGTAGCCTCACTGAATCAGCAAAATTTGTTGAAGAGATGGCAATAGCAATACTCGTAGCTATGAAAGAGCCATTTGTGATAGATAAAGATCCTTTTTATATTACTGTGAGTATAGGCATCACACTTTTTAATGAGCATGATACGATTGAAAAAATTATGGCTCATGCTGATAGTGCTATGTATGTAGCAAAGGCATCAGGGAGAGATACCATTCGTTTTTTTGACGAAGATATTCAAAAAACAATAGAAGAAAAATCTTTCGTTTTACATCAATTGCGAGATTCTCTTGATACTAAGAGATTTGAATTATATTATCAGATACAAGTGAACAAAGAGGCAAAAATTATTGGCGTTGAAGCACTGGTGCGATGGCAGCATTCTGAAAAAGGTTTAATTTCTCCAGCTTATTTTATTCCTTTATGTGAAGAGTCTGGTTTGATTATTCCTCTTGGAAAATGGGTTCTTAATGAGGCAATAGAACAAGTAGTCAGATGGAGTGAAGATAAAGAAAAAGCAAACTGGCGAGTTTCCATTAATGTCAGTGCAAGACAATTTGAGCAAGAAAATTTTGTTTCTTTAGTAGAAGAGGCTATTTTTAACACACATATCAACCCTTCATTGATTCGACTAGAATTAACTGAAAGCCTTTTGATAGGTGATGCACAAAGAGCTTTAGAAAAAATTCTTCAACTCAAAGCAATAGGCGTATCTCTTTCCGTTGATGATTTTGGTACGGGATATTCAAGTTTACAGTATCTTAAACAGCTCAGCGTTGATGAACTCAAAATTGATCAGTCATTTATTCGAGATTTTTTGACTCAAAAAGGAGATGCTTTAATTGTGGAGGCAATTATTTCAATTGGAAAAAAATTTAATATGGAAGTCATTGCTGAGGGCGTAGAAACAAAAGAACAATTTGAAAAACTCCAAGAGATGGGCTGTGAGAATTTTCAAGGTTTTTACTTTGGGAAGCCTAGTTTACCTCAAAAACTTTAATGAGTCTAAATATAAAATTAAGCTTTTTTTAAATAATATGCTTTTATAAAAATTTTACCATGAAAGTGTAAATTTATGTTCAATATAACCAAGAGTTTACGCCGTATCATTACGCTATTTTTTGGGTTATTGATTATTATTGTGATGAGTTTATTTTCTTTTGTTGGTGAAAAAAAAATCTATGAAACACTTGAAGAAGAGGCTAATGCTGGAATGCTTAAAACGGCCAAGCAAGTTGCACAAAGCATAGGTTTTCAGATTAATATCAAATTATCTATCCTTGAATCTATCGCATCTACAGATATTATACGCGGTTTTAAAAATGGTCAAGTTGCTACGATTGAAAAAAAACTCCTTGCTTTGGAAGATGAATATCATCGATTTGAAAAACTTGAAATTAAACGCTTTGGTATTTTTGATACCAATGGTATTGCTCATTACACAGATGGACGAACATTATATTTAGGAGACCAAGAACATTTTCAAAAGGCACTTAAAGGAGAAAATGCTATCTCTAAAGTTTTGATTAGCCGCTATGAAAATGCACCAATATTTGCTTATACAACACCTATTAGGGACTACACAACCAATGAAATTAGTGGTGTTTTATTTGCTGCTATGGACGCCAGTAGATTAAGTCAAATAGCTTCTTCTATTTCTTATGGTAAATCAGGTTACGCACTTATCATTGATAAATATGGACAGGTAATAGGGCATAAGGATTTTTCTAAAGTCTTAGAAGGTCTTAATGTACTAGAAAAATCAACATCTTTATCATCTTCTTTTCAAGAAGTTATTGTCAAAATGGCACAAGGAGAAGGTGGTATAGGAAAGTTTTTTGAAAATAATCAAAACTGGAGTATTGCCTATGCCCCTGTTCCTAAAACAGGATGGTGTGTGGCGATTGTGGCACTTCAGGATGAAATTAATGCAAGAGGGAGCCATCTTATACAATCTCTTTTAATGATATCTTTATTAATTATGGTTATAGCTTTAATTTTTGCTTATATCCTTGCACACTATATTACAAGATATCAAGGAAAGCTTGAAAAAGAAAAGCTTGAAAAAGTAAAAGAACTTTTTGAAGCACAAAATCAATATGAAAAGATTTTTGAAAATAATGCGGCAGGAATTTATGTTGTTAATGAAAATCGAACTATTCTTGCGGCCAATGAACGCACCTGTGAGATTTTTGGGTATACCAAAGAAGAAATTATCGGACAAAACTTTTTACGCTTACATGTAGACTACAAAGCATATGAAAATCTTGCAAATTATTATATCTGTATTGAAGATGATTTAAAAATAAATATTGAATACCAGTTTAAACGCAAAGATGGAGCTATAATCTGGTGTCAACTTTTAGGAACTTCAATAATTAGTCAGACGGGTGAAAAAGGTCTCGTTTGGAGTATCTTGGATATTAATGAACGAAAAACAATAGAAAAACACAATAAACACCTTAAAGAACTTTATGCAATGCTCAGTCAATGCAATCAAGCTATTGTTTATTGCAAAAATGAATCTGAATTATTTCATCAGGTTTGTAAAGATACCGTTAAATTTGGTGAAATGAAAATGGCATGGATTGGTCTGGGTGATTTTGAAAAAAGGACTATTAAACCCATTGCTGTGAATGAAAATGGTATTGGTTATATTGAAAATCTATGTATTTCTATGGATGAAGACACAGGGCCTGCAGGGATAGCGCTGAGAGAAGACCATCCTGTATGGATTCAAGATTTGCTTCATGATATACCGCAGACAATTCCTTGGTATACGCGGGATAAAAATTTTGGTTGGAGGGCAGTTGCAGCACTTCCTTTGCATAAAAATGGTACAGTTTTTGGTGTTTTCGCGCTCTATTCTGATCAAGTTAATATTTTTACCGAAGATATCCAAGCACTTTTGTTAGAGATGGTGGGTGATATAGATTATGCATTAGAGAGTTATCAAAAAGAGGCTAAACTCAATCAACTTTTACAAGCAGTGGAACAAACACCAACCTCCATTGTTATCACTAATCTTGAAAATAAAATCATTTATGTCAATGAGGCTTTTATTAAAATTTCTGGCTATACCTTAGAAGAAATACTGGGTAAAAATCCCGGTATCCTCAAGTCTCATAAAACGCTACCAAGTGTTTACGAGGATATGTGGTCACAGTTGATTCAAAGAAAAAGCTGGAAAGGTGAATTGATAAACAAGCGTAAAGACGGAATTGAATACATCGAGGCAGTCACTATTGCTCCTATAATACAAAACGATGGAACTATTTCTAATTATATGGCTATTAAAGAAGATATTACAGCAAAAAAACAAGCAGAAGAGAGAATCTATCAATTAGCAAACTTTGACCATCTTACAGGGCTTCCTAATCGCATTCCATTGCAAGATTATTTTCAATATATACTTGGTTTGGCCAAACGAAATGATAACACTTTATCTGTTATATTTTTAGACCTTGATCATTTTAAAGAAATAAACGATTCACTAGGACATAATATTGGGGATGCTTTATTGATAGAAGCAGCTTCTAGGTTACGAACTTTAATGAGAGAAGTATACATCGTCAGTCGTTTGGGTGGTGATGAATTTGTTATTGTGCTTTATGATACGGATATGTTAGGTATTGAGCATGTTGCTAAAAAACTTTTGGAAATTGTCTCGAATCCTTACTATATCGAGGCACATGAACTAAATATTACCGTTTCAATTGGTATAGCCTTGTATCCTTTAGATGGTACAGATTTAGAAACGCTTTCTAAAAATGCAGACACTGCTATGTATCAAGCAAAAGCAAAAGGACGCAATAGATACTGCTTCTTTACCGAAGATATGCAAAAAAAATCTCTTTATAATCTTCAACTCAGTAATGCGTTAAGACATGCTATTGAACGCAATGAATTAGCAGTCTATTATCAGCCACAAATTTCACTACAAGATGGACGAGTTATAGGTGCTGAAGCCCTATTGCGCTGGTTTCACCCTGAGCTTGGGGCTATTTCACCATCGGTATTTATACCTATTGCAGAGGAGAGTGGACAGATATTAGCCATTGGAGAGTGGGTTCTTCGTACCACAGCACAACAGGCTCAAAAGTGGGTAGAAGATGGTTTTACAGAGATGGTTTTTTCAGTTAATCTTTCAGCCTATCAATTTAGACATCCCTCTTTGCCTGAGTTAGTGACTAAGATTTTAACCCAAACAGGTTTATCGTGTGAACATTTTGAATTGGAATTGACCGAAAGTATGGCGATGTATGACCCTAAAGAGGCTATTGAAATCATGGATAATCTTCACAAACGCGGTATCCGTTTATCGATAGATGATTTTGGAACAGGTTATTCGTCCCTAAGCTATCTTAAAAAATTTAAAATTTATAAACTTAAAATTGACCAGTCATTTGTACGCGATATTGATAGTGATGCGGATGATAGGGCTATTGTAAAAGCCATTATTATGATGGCACAAAGCCTTGGAATGGTGACGATTGCGGAGGGTGTTGAAACTGCTGAACAACTTGCCTTTCTTAAGGCTCAAGGTTGCGAAGAGGCTCAAGGATATTATTATAGTAAACCTCTAAGTGCACGGGGATTTGAAGAATTTATCAATAGACTTCTTTAATAACCTTTACATGTAAAGGTTATTCTCTTACAATGTCATAACCCTTAGGAATGCTAGCGACGAACAATTCGTCGTCTAAAAAAAGATTGGTAGATTGGTTGTCAAATAAAAGTTCAACTTTATTATCAAGTTTATCTCTATAAGTCACTTTTTCAATACTCTCATGAGCTTCGATGTTATAGGTGACATCCATAAATTTTGTGACATATTTATGCGCTGAGACTTCTTTAGCTTCTTGTAAAAGTGCTGTGATATTAGGCGTATTTTCAAGTGTTGTCATAATCACTTGTTCTAATTCTGGCTCGATAATCATCACTTTTGTACCATTGAAATAGATTTTTTTACTAATGGGTTTTTCATAAATCCATAGCGCTTTTTTATCTATAGTGGCATAAAAAGTACCTGAATAAATGATGGTTTTGTTTTGGTCGTTTGTCACTTTTTGAGTAAAGTCACTTTGAATGGTTTTAAATTGTTCAATTTTGGCAAAAAGCAGTGTACTTAGACAAAGGATAAAGAAAAATTGTTTCATATATGTTCCTAAATGCAAATCAGATATGAAGTTTTATCAAATAGATAGTAAAAGTATGATAAAATCGCAAGTTTTACAAAGAAAATAGCGAAGAAAAAGGTAAATTCACATGATATTGAGCAATCTTATTAAGAAAATTTTTGGTACGAAAAATGACAGAATGGTGAAACAACATGCCAATAGAGTCAAAAAAATCAATGAATTAGAGCCAACTTATGAAAAATTAAGTGATGAAGCATTAAAAGAAGCATTTGACGCGCTGAGGGTTGAAGTTAAAGAGGGTAAAAGTTTAGATGATGTTTTAGAAAATGTTTTTGCTATTACAAGAGAGGTAAGCAAACGAACTACCGGAATGAGACACTTTGATGTACAGATGATTGGTGGTTTAGTTTTACATGGTGGTGATATTGCGGAGATGAAAACAGGAGAGGGTAAGACACTCGTGGCAACACTCCCTGTTGTACTCAATGCAATGAATGGTCAAGGTGTCCATGTTGTAACAGTCAATGATTATCTTGCAAAAAGAGACGCCACGGATATGGCGCGCATTTATAACTTTTTAGGTTTAAGTGTAGGGATTGTCACCAATGATTTAGAAAATGATGTACAGCGCAAAGAACAGTACAATGCAGATATTACTTATGGTACGAACAATGAATTTGGCTTTGACTATTTGCGCGATAATATGCGTTATGCTTTGGATGAAAAAGTTCAAAGAGTACACAACTTTGTTATCGTCGATGAAGTAGACTCCATCCTTATCGATGAAGCCAGAACGCCACTGATTATCTCAGGACCAACGGATCGTTCACTTGATGGCTATAAAAAAGCTGATGCAGTAGCTAAACAACTCACCAAAGAAGTAGATTTTTCCATTGATGAAAAAAATAGAACGGTGATGATTACTGAAGAGGGTATTAGTAATGCAGAGAGACTTTTTGAGGTAGATAATCTTTATAGTCTTGAAAATGCAGTCTATTCTCACCATCTTGATCAAGCTTTAAAGGCGAGATATCTCTTTGAAGTGGATGTTGATTATGTGGTTAGAGAGGGTGAAATCGTTATTGTTGATGAGTTTACGGGACGATTGAGCGAAGGTAGGCGTTTTAGTGAAGGCTTACATCAAGCTCTTGAAGCCAAAGAAAATGTTACTATCAAAGAAGAGTCCCAAACTTTAGCGGATATTACTTTCCAAAATTATTTTAGACTTTATCAAAAACTAGCAGGTATGACAGGAACGGCTCAAACTGAGGCAACCGAATTTGCACAGATTTATAATCTAGAAGTTATCTCTATCCCCACCAATCTGCCAATGGTAAGAGATGATAAAAATGATCTCATCTATAAAACAGAAAAAGAGAAGTTTGAAGCTGTTATTAGAGATATTCAAGAGTGTCATAAAAAAGGTCAACCTGTTTTGGTAGGAACTGCATCAATTGAAAAAAGTGAATTACTTCACGCCATGCTTAAAAAAGAAAAAGTGCCACATTCCGTCTTAAATGCTAAAAATCATGAAAAAGAAGCACAAATCATCAAAGATGCGGGTGCAAAAGGCGCTGTAACGATTGCTACTAATATGGCAGGTCGTGGTGTTGATATTAAGCTTAGTGATGAAATTAAAGCCCTTGGAGGTCTTTATATCATAGGAACTGAAAGACATGAGAGTAGACGCATCGACAATCAGCTCAGAGGTCGTTCAGGTCGTCAAGGAGATAATGGTAAAAGTAGGTTTTATCTTAGCCTTGAAGACAATCTTCTGAGAATTTTTGGAAGTGATAGAATTAAGGCTATTATGGAGAGGCTTGGCATCGAAGAGGGTGAACATATCGAGTCAAAAATGGTCACGCGTGCGGTTGAAAATGCACAGAAAAAAGTGGAAGCAATGCACTTTGAATCAAGGAAGCATCTTTTAGAATATGATGATGTCGCCAATAAACAAAGAAAAACAATTTATAATTTTAGAAATGATCTTTTAAATCCAAGTTATGAGATAGAAAGTAAAATCAAAGAGATTCGCTTAGAGTTTGTAAAGGGTTTGTTGTTTAAAGCTGAGATTTACGATGGTATGGCAAAAGAAGACTATGATCTTGCCAAATTGTGCGCTCTTTTAAAAGAAGAGCTCAATGAAAATGTTGAGCCTAGCATGTTTGAAGGAGTCGAATTTGCTGATATTCAATCCATTATTGTAGGTAATCTTGAAAAAATATTTGAGCAGAAGATGTCGGTGGTTGATGAAGAACAACGAAAAGAGATACAACGCATTCTTTATCTTCAAGTTTTAGATCGTACTTGGAGAGCGCATTTATACCAGATGGATATTCTTAAAACGGGTATTGGTCTTCGTGGATATAACCAAAAAGACCCTTTAACTGAGTACAAAAAAGAGAGTTATAATCTCTTTATTGAGTTAGTTGAGCAAATTAAATTTGAAAGTTTTAAAACTTTACATATTGTTCAATTGCGTGATCGTAAAGAAGAAGAAGAAAATCATGCCATGGAAGAGATGATACGAAGAATGGAAGAAGCGAATGCTGGGGCGAAACTTCAACATGGAAGTATCGAAAGTGAAGCCGAAGAAAAAGAGAAAAAAGTTCAACGAAATGAGCTTTGTCCTTGCGGAAGTGGTAAAAAATTTAAACAATGTTGTGGAAAGAGTGGCCCTAAAAAAGGGATACTTGCCTAAAGAGTTATTGTGAATCAAAATCTTAGTTTTTATCTCGTTAAAAAATATTTACGCTTTGATAGAACGCAGCCTTTCATCACAGTTATCTCTTTGTTGGCCTTTTTTGGGGTTGCTATAGGGTTGATGGTGTTGATGGTTGCTATGGCGATTATGAATGGTTTTGATAAAGAGTTTGAAAAAAAACTCTTTACCATGAACTATCCTCTTTCTATTTATTCAAGAAGCTTTTCTCCTGTAGAGCAAATTCATTTAAATACCCTTAAAGAGCAGTTTCCCTCTTTAAAATTTAGCCCTTATATTTCTACACAAGTTATTGTTAAAAAAGGCAATCGCTTAGAAGGTGGTATGCTTTTTGGTGTTCATTTTGAGCAAGAATCGCAAATTAATAGTATTATTAAAGAGGCGGTAAAAGGGAGAACTTTAGAAAAATATGACCTTATCACAGGCAGTGAGATAGCTAAAACACATCAATTTAGTGCAGAAGAGAAAGCAACGCTTATTTTTACCAAAAATGACCCAGGTGGCATGAGTCTCATTCCTAAAATCAAACGATTTGATTTTCAAGGCTCTTTTCGCTCTGGTTTGATGGCATATGATAAAAGCTACATGTACACTTCTTTAGAAGGCTTGGCGCAAGTCTTGCAGTACGAGGAAGGACATTTTGATGGGATACATATCTATTCTGATGACCCATTTGTAGACATTGAAAAGATACGCAAAGTATTACCTGAGGACTTAGGTATTGTAGGTTGGTGGCAGATGAATGGCAACTTTTTTGCAGCCCTTGCTTTAGAAAAAAGAGCTCTTTTCATCGTTTTAATGTTGATTATTTTGATTGCATCTTTAAATATTATTAGCTCACTCATGATGACAGTCATGAATCGTCGCAAAGAAATAGCTTTGCTTCTCTCTTTGGGTGCTTATAAAAAAGAGATTAAAAATACTTTCTTTTATTTAGGGTTAGTTATCGGCGGAGGGGGAATGATTTTTGGTGTGATTTTAGGTTCGCTTACCCTGTTTATTCTTGGGTCATTTGACCTTATCTCTTTGCCTGCTGATGTTTATGGTACGGCGAGATTACCGCTTGATCTTTCTAGTTTAGATTTTGTACTCATTGTTGTGGGTACAAGTATAATCGTAGCACTCTCATCATATTACCCAGCGCATAAAGCAACGCAAATCAATGTGCTTGATACGCTGAGAAATGAATAAACTACTTTAATAATTCCGAAGTGATATTGCTGTTGTCTTCAACGATTAAACGCAATTTTTTAATGAGTATTTCAGAGGTCTCGCCATCGTCTGGATAAGTCACGATATTGTCTTGAGGATCTTGGTCGAGGAAGCTTTGTATACCTGAGAGCAGGTCTGTAGCTCCATTCCAGTCGGTTCCTGTGAGCATGACTACATAATGACTATCTTGGTTGAACAGTGCATCTGTTTGTCTGAGAATTTTTTGAAAAATTTCAAGATTATCGATCTCTTTTCGCTCTTCTAATGAAAAAAATATCAGTGAAAATGGCGCTTCATCTTTTATCCCAAATCGTTCTAAAAGAGCAATATGATGATCTATGAGATTAGCAAGATTTATTTTTGAGAAAGTGATACCTGACATAGACATTCCTTTTTTTTGATTATTTTACTCTAATGTTTCTATTTTTTCAAAGTTAAAGTAGTTGTAGCCCTCTTTATGTTCATAAGTGAACGAAATTTGGTGTGCTTTGATGATGTGATCGACGATGTAAAGGCCTAGACCAAAGCTATTATGAGAGTTTTTTTCTTGAACAAATGGCTCAACATAATGTGATAGATCATATTTAAGAGGTTTACCTTGACTAATAAAAGAGATTTTTTGTTTAGTCGCAATAATCTTTATTTTTTGATCGATGGAGTATTTGATGCCATTATCGATGATATTTTTCATCGCCGTGGTAAAGAGTCTAAAGTCTACATGTAAGATAAGGTCCTCTTCTATCTCTTGTTCAATTTGAGACAGGGGAATCATGGCTAAATCAATAGCTTCATCGAGCATATCGACTAAACGATACGGTTTGACATTTTTGATACCTTCTCCTGAGGTAATTTGTTCAATAGAAGCAAACTCATTGATAAGAAGTTCCAATTTTTCAAATGTTGCGATAAGCCTCTCTTTTTGCTTGTTATTTTCTAACATCTCAGCACTAATACGACCTTTAGTGATAGGTGTTTTTAGCTCGTGCATGATGTTGCGTAAAAAAAGTTGGCGGGATTGATTGAGTTTGTTGATTTGTTCGACGGCATTATGAAAAGAGTTGGAAACTTGAGATATTTCATCTTCACCCTCTGTTTTGCAATTGATTTCTAAGTCGCCCTTTGCAAATCTATCCATTTGTCGCTTAAGCTTGCGAAGAGGCTTGAGTTTTCGAATCGTGAGAATATAGGCTACGATAATGACGGCAAAAACAATACCAAAAATTATTTTAATGAGATCATAACGATAAGGTTGGTAGTCATCATCTTTTAAAAGAAGTGAAGAGTATTTTGTTTCGATGTATAAATAGTGGTCATTGTCGTATCTTAAAATAGCACTAATACCGATTTTATCAGCGATTTTTTGAATAACTTTGGCATTTTCAATAACTTCTTTTTTCAGCTCTTTATCATTAATCTCACTCATACGATAGCCTTGTACTTGCTTCTTGAGCTCATCGTTTGTGATGAAATTATTGAGATGAAATAAAGTAGCACGAGCAATAATGGAGTACTTTGTATTAAGTTTTTCAGTATAGCTTTGCTTGTCGTATTCTAATAAAAATAAAAGAGCAAAGAAAATACTGGCGATACTGATAAAAAAGATAAAGGTAATGCTATAAAAAATAGAAGATTTAGTCATTGTAAAAACTTATAGCCAATACCTCTAATCGCATGGATATAGGTAGGTTCTTTAGGGTTTTCACCTAATTTTTGACGAATCCGTCCGATAATAACATCGATACTTTTATTGGTTGTCTCTTCATTAATGGCTTCGATATTATAGATAAGATCTTCTCTTGAAACCACGCCACCTTCTTTTTTCATGAGATAACTTAAAATGCCATATTCTGCGGCGGTAAAGTGAAGTTCTTTGCCTAAAAGTGTAATGATCATCTGTTCTTCATGAAGGACCAAATCTTTAGGTTTTTGTACAACCTGCTGCGTTGGATTAAACCCTTGTTGTCGCCTTAGTAGGCTCATAATTCTGGCTTGAAGTTCTCTTGGATTGTAAGGCTTGGGAAGATAGTCATCTGCTCCATTTTCAAGAGCCGTGACTTTATCGGTAATATCTGTTCTTGCGGAGGAGATAATAATAGGAATAGTATGTCGTTTTCTAATCTCTTTACAGACTTCAAGACCATCAATCCCTGGCAAAGTCAAATCTAAAATTACTAAATCAAATTTTTGAGTATCGAGTATTGAAAGTCCCATATAAGGATCATCTGCTGTGGTAATTTGAATATCAAAAGGCTCAAGATATTCTGTTAAAATCTCTGCGAGCTCCAAGTCATCTTCGATCATTAAAACCGTTGTCATATAAGTACCTATCCATCATTTGTTACAATTATATACTATTTAGGAGGCAAATACCTCCTAAATGTTAAGGTGCAACAAGAATTGTCCTAAAGTTTTGTCGATTGATGATAATTCTCTTTTTATTTTTACTATTTTCTTTAAAAGCAGTTGCCAAATCTTTTAAAGAACCAATACGCGTTTGTTCAACTTGAACGATGATATCTCCCTCTTTAAAGCCTATTTTTTCTGCCTTAGAGTTATCTTTCACTTCTGTCACCAAAACGCCCTCAATCTCTTTTGGGATTTGATACTGAGATTTGGTTTTATCGCTGAGTTCCATGAGTGTAAGTCCTTCAATAGGATTGGTACTCCCTTTTTCATCGAGTGTTTTGGTGCTATCCATTTTTGCTAGTTTAACTTTGGTCGTTTTAATTTTTTTATCGCGTTCATAGGTAATACTGACTGTTTTTTCAGGCGAAATTGCGGCAATAGTGTTTTTTAGCTCGTTAGAATTTTTAATTTTAATGCCATCGACTTCGATGATAAGATCTGAGATTTGAAGCCCCGCTTTTTGTGCAGGTGAATTGTTCTCTATCATCAAGATAAGAGCACCTTGTTTGTTATCGTACAATTCTTTTAGGTCATTGGTTAAATCAGAGATAGAAACACCAATGAAACCTCGTTCAATTTTTCCTTGTTCGACCAGCAAAGTAGCAATTTTTTCTACCATGTTGGAAGGAATGGCAAAGCCAATGCCGTTATTGCCTCCACTTTTAGACAAAATAGCACTGTTAATGCCAATCAACGCTCCTCTACTATCAACCAATGCTCCACCTGAATTTCCTGGATTAATAGAAGCATCCGTTTGAATAAAGTTTTCGTATTGATTGAGCCCTACACGATCTTTATTAAGGGCTGAAATGATGCCTTGGGTGATAGTTTCACCTACACCAAAAGGATTGCCAATGGCAAAGACAACATCGCCTTCTTGCAAGGTTGAAGAGTCTCCAAAGGGCGCTACATGTAAGTCTTTTGCCTCGATTTTAACAACAGCAATATCTGTTTTAGGGTCTTGACCGATAATTTTTGCTTTGTACTCTTTTTCATCATTAGGAAGTGTGACAACAATTTCTTCAGCACCCTCAACGACATGGTTATTAGTCACAATATAGCCATCTTTTGAAATGATAACACCTGAGCCTAAAGAGTGAGATTTGCGTTCTTGTTGTTTGAGTTCTGGAAGTTTATTGCCAAAAAATTCTTTAAAGAACGGATTTTGCATCATCTCATTGAGTTGGTCATTTTGCTTTGTTTTTTTAGTGGTTGAAATGTTGACAACACTTTTTTTAGCATCTTTGATGGAATTATTGTAAGAAAGAATAACATTGTTAGGATTGGCATCAGCTCGTGGTGAATCTTTAGGCATTTGAGCAATATCAATAGTGGCTGCTATGAGTGAAATGGTTGCGAAAAATGAGAGAAAAGTAATTTTTTTCATGTTAAATCCTTTGAAATCAATATTTTTGAAATTATAAAGGAGAGAGGTAAATACAAAGTAAATATCATCAAAGTTGATTGACCTAGACTAAACTTTTATGCTATAATTAACATAAGATTTAGAAGATAAAAGGCACATGTATGAGTAAAAGTTTATATGATACGCTAGATGTTTCACAAGATGCATCTGCTGAAGAGATTAAAAAAGCCTATCGAAGATTAGCACGCAAATATCATCCCGATATCAACAAAGATGCGGGTGCTGAGGAAAAATTTAAAGAGATTAATGCGGCTTATGAAATCCTCAGTGATGAGCAAAAAAGGCGTCAATATG
This sequence comes from Sulfurospirillaceae bacterium, assembly GCA_028705785.1. GTDB lineage: Bacteria > Campylobacterota > Campylobacteria > Campylobacterales > Sulfurospirillaceae > Sulfurospirillum. Next base: position 18,824 of record JAQWCT010000016.1, read on the forward strand.
ACCAATATGGTGACAATATGTTTGGTGGACAAAATTTCCATGATTTTGCACGTGGTCAAGGTTCGAATGTTGATTTAGATGAAATTTTAAGACAAATGTTTGGTGGTGGAGGTGGATTTGGTAGATCTGGCTTTTCACAAGGTGGATTTGGAGGGTTTAGTGAACCTGACTTAGATACAAATGCACAAATC
>JAQWCT010000017.1 GCA_028705785.1 Sulfurospirillaceae bacterium
AATTTAAAAAAATCTTATAATACTGTTGAAGTTCTAAAAGATATTAATTTAGAAATAAACACAGGTGAAATATATGGCCTCGTTGGTGCAAGCGGAGCTGGAAAATCAACACTTCTTAGATGTATACATGGTCTAGTCAGCTATGATGATGGCAGTTTGACCGTTGATGGTATCGAAATTTCAAATTTACAACACGAATCCTTAAATCTTTTTCGAAGAAATATCGGTATGGTATTTCAACATTTTTCTCTTCTTGAGAGATTAAATGTCTTTGACAATATCGCTCTTCCTATGAGACACTCAAACTATCCAAAAGATAAAATTCAAGACAGAGTTCACGAACTGCTTTCTTTGGTTGGACTTGAAGATAAAAAAAATGCTAAACCTAGAGAACTCAGTGGTGGACAAAAGCAAAGAGTTGCTATTGCAAGAGCTTTAAGTCTCAATCCAAAAATACTTCTATGCGACGAAGCCACCTCCTCCCTTGACCCAAATATCGCAAAATCTATCTTAAACCTCATCAACGAAATCAACAAAAAATACAAAATGACGGTCATTGTCGTGACACATCAAATGGAAGTCGTAAGAATGATCTGTGATCGAATGGCATTTTTAAAAAATGGCGAACTTATCACCAATGGCGTAGTCTCGGATATTTTCATCAATCAAAGCAACTCTTTAAGTGACCTTATTGGTGAAGACAATCTTTGTACCTTGCCAACAACGGGGGGAAATTTTAAAATTATCGTCCATCAAAATCAAGAACATTCTTCACTACTTGCTAAGCTTGGAGCAAGCATGGACTACAAAATCATCTGGGCAAATACCCAAAACTATAAAGGTGATGTCATCAGTACTTTTGTGATAAATGTTGACAATAAACATGATGCAGAAAAAATACTCAAAAATAAAAATATACCCTATGAGCTTATCAAAAATTAAAGGAGAAAAAATGAAGAAATTTCTACTGTTTTTAGCAGTCACTGCTATTTTATTGACCGGATGTGGAGACAAAGAAAAAAGTACCGTTACCGTAACGAGCCCTAAAATCACACTTGGATCGATGATAACGACTGAGCCAATTGTAAAGAAAATAAAAGAAAAACTCGTTGCAAGTGGATTTAATGCGGAAACCGTTTTATTTGATGCAAACAATGCTGCAGCTATTGCTTGTAAAGATGGTGATTTGACAGCATTTGTCCATAACCACAAACCTTGGATTGATACCTTTAACAAAGAAAAAAGTGCAAACCTGACTGTTGTTGAGCCTTTCATCTTTTATTATAGATTTGCCATATACTCAGCAAAACACACAAGTTTAGATGCTTTACCAGATGGTGCGACCATTGTCGTACCTAATGACCCCACTAATTTAGACATGTCATTAAGATTCCTCTCTTCTTTAGGCTTTTTAAAATTGGGTGAGAAAAGAGAGAATTTTTACACCATGTTAGACATCAAAGAAAATATCAAAAATATTAAATTTTTTGAAACAGATGTTGCAACCGTCGCACGAAATATGAGCGAAGTAGATGCTGTCATCTCATCTGCAATTAGAGTTAAGCAAGCAGGCTTCGATCCCGCTAAATTTTTAGTAGAAGATACGACATCAAAAACATTTGCAGTTGGTCTTTCACTTAAAATGGATAGTGTAAAAGATGCTTGGGTCAAAGTTGCAAATGATTATGTACAAAGCAATGAATTTAAAACTTGGTTTGCCGATGAATACAAAGGCGCACTAGCACTTTACTAAGAGGTAAAATGACTGAAAATTTTGAACTATGGGCGGATTATACTGAAAAGATAATCATCCCATCCATTGGTGCCACACTCAGAATGACATTTTTTTCAATGTTTTTTGCCTGTATATTCGGGATAATTTTAGCGATTTTTCTCGTTTTATATGGACCACATTGTAATTTAAATCCAAAACCAAAAACCTATAAAGTTTTGGATTTTTTTGTCAATATGATACGCTCATTTCCTATTATCATCTTGATAGTCGCTATTTCACCCCTGACCAAAATTTTGGTAGGTACGACGCTTGGAGAAAAAGCCGCAATCTTTCCATTGACGATTGCGGCTATTCCTTTTATAGCAAGAGTGATTGAAAATGCTCTTAATGAAGTTGATAAACAACTTATTGAAGTTGGGAAGTCATTTGGTGCTAGTAACTTACAGATTATTATGCTCTATATGATTAAAGAAGCAGTTCCTGCCATTACTGCTGGGATTACGCTTTGTTCTATCAATTTTTTAACTGCTACGACCTTGGCTGGAGCAGTTGGTGCTGGTGGATTGGGGGCTGTTGCATTAAATTATGGGTACCAAAGTTTTAATAATTTTATTCTCTATTTTACTGTTTTAATTATATTGGTCTTAGTTGAAATTTTACAAATTTCGGGCAATTTGGTATACAAAAAATTAAAATGAGGCGCACATGAATAATGTAGAAAAATCACACTATCTCTCTTCTCTCCTTGACTTAAAATCCACAGTAATAGGCTTTAAATTTTTAAAAACGCAAAGCGACTTTGAGACTTATCCTGCACAAAAAGCGAAAAATAAAACAACCTATTGTGCCATGCTCAAAAAGTCTATGACCAAAGGACTAATCAAAGCGAACTTGGAAAATCTTAACTGCCCTGGTGCTGCAAGAGCGTTAGGTCTGATGGAAATCCCAGAAGCGTTTAAATCAGGTGTATATGGCTTGAATATGAATATCTATAAAGATATTAGTGTGAGCAAATTTGTTGCGGCAACTGTCATCAATCAGCAAGAACGCTCCAGTGGCTTTGTGGTTGGTCCACTCGCGGATTTTCAAGACACGGTAGATGTCGTTATCATTCTTGGAAACCCTTATCAAGCTATGAGGATCGCACAAGCATATACTTACCATTGTGGCATAAAAAAAGATTTTACTATCACGGGCAATCAAGCATTTTGTTCTGAACTAACAGCAACGCCATATTTAAATAAAAATATCAATTTTTCAATGCTCTGTGCGGGAACAAGGTTTATGGCAAAATGGGATGATAATACGATGGGTGTTGGAATCTATGGGGATTTTGTAGAAAAAATTATCGAGGGTATCATCGGTACTTTAAATTCCGTGGAACCAAATCCAAAGAAGAAAAAAATAGAGGCTAATTTAGAGGCGACTAGCTTAGAGACGATACCCATTAGGATGAATGAAAATTATTATTTAAGTATTTACACACTCAACAAATAAATTTTAAAAAAATATAAGTGACTGGCAATCTCATTCAAAATCTATCTGTTTGTCACTCACTTATCCTAACTCTTGTTGGGCATATGCTAACAATTCTTGATAAGTTTTAAAAGAGCCTAAGGCGCGAAGTTCAAGCTCAAATTGCTCGTTTTCTGAGTATTTATCATACATGATAATCGTTTCAATTCCTGCATTTTCTGCCGCTTCCAAACCAATAAGTGAATCTTCGACAATTAAACACTCTTTTGATGTAACCCGTAATTTTTCCATAATAAAATGATGTATCTCAGGATGTGGTTTCATTTTTGAGACAACATCTCGCCCCAAAACCAGTGCAAATATCTCTTCAAAATCAACTTTATTACCCATTTTATGATTTAACGACATATAGGTTTTTAGATTGGCATCACTCGTTGTACTAGCAATTACAAGTGTGAAACCTTTGTCTTTGAGATAGTGTAAAAATTTTTCGGCATCGGGTTTAAAATCTATCACTTCTATCATATAACTCGTAGCAATTTCATAACGCAAATTTCTGATTTCCTCTTTGGAAAAAGAAGCTTGATAGGTTTCTTTTAAAAAAGCACAATACTCCAAATACGCATCATTAGAATGACTAAAAGTTCTGAGTATCTCGTCTCTTTGCTGTTGTATCATTATCTCATCAAACACCTCATGTCCAAGCATCTGGATAAGCTCTCTATCAACCATATTCCACATACCAATAGAATCTATCAGCGTTCCATCCATATCAAAGATAATGACTTTTTTGCCATGAAACATGTTATAAAAATCCCATTTTCTTTGATTTTTTACCCTCTATTTCATCACGCATATACTCGGCTAATTCATCATAAATGCCATTTTCATTGGCGTATTCGACGACATTTTTTGCCATTGAAAACCATTCCATTGTCGTAGCTTTGGCACTTTTGATGTCCTCCATTAAAGCAGATTGGTCGATAAAACCATCCTCTCCACTCTCAATTATCTCTTCTATCACGGATTCACTCACACGATCAACCACGCCTTTGATGTCTGCTCCTGAAAAGTGAGGTGTTTGCAACGCCAATGCTTTAAAATCTATGTTTTGGATGGGCAATTCATGCAAGTAAAGATGAAAGATTTGCTCTCTTGCTTTTGCATCAGGAGGTGGAACAAAAAAGACTCTATCAAACCTTCCTGTACGCCGAAAGGCACTATCGACATCCCATGGAGCGTTGGTTGCGCCGATGATGAGGATGTTTTCATTGTCACTTTCCACGCCATCCATTTGTGATAAAAAGGCGTTGATGGTGGAAGTCATATTGGTATGGCGCAAGAGTTCTCGTTTTCTACCAAGGGCGTCTATCTCGTCGATAAAAATGACCGTGGGCCGATTTTCGCGCGCCGTATCAAACAAAGCTTTGATGTTTTTTTCACTGTTTCCCACATACATATCTAAAATCTGCTCGATGCCGATGTTGTAAAAAGAAGCATTACACTCACCTGCGATGGCTCGTGCAAAGTAACTTTTTCCACATCCGGGAGGTCCATAAAGCAGTATGCCTCCACCTGCACTTTTTTTAAATTTTTTGAATAACTCTGGGTTTTTAAAGGGTTGGATGATTTTCATAGAAGCTTGTTTTTTCAAGTTTTCCAAGCCGCCGATAGCCTCAAATGTGATTTTATATTTTTCAGACAAATGCTCAAACAAACATACGCCTACTTCTTCATCGACTTTATTTTTCAACGATTCAGCCATTTTTTCCCTCTATGTATAATTTTATGTATTGTAGTCAAAAGTACCATGATGACTTGCCCCGTGATACGCCCTATAAAATAATAAAGCACCGCAGCGATGGGAACAATATACCACTGCGCAAAACTTGTTTCGCCTAAAAGCGTAAACATCACTGCAAAAAAAGGAATACTCAACCGCCAGTCATGCCACGCATAAGTTGAAAAAATGAGTAACGCCGTGCCTATTTCTTCGCCCTTCTCCCACATTTCCCACCTCGCACCCAAAGCATACAATATAAACACGCCCATCAGTACAGGAGAAAGAGCGTAGTAGCGACGAATGCGCTCATACCCCTCTTTGGTGTTTTTATCGAAAGGATTTTGAAAAAGCATATTTTTCAGCATCACGCCTTGTGCGTGCAAAGACGATGTGCCAATGGAAGATTGTAGATGGAGTGCATACGGATGGTTTGGCTCTTGTGAAAGTACCGAAGCGATGATTTCACACGCGATGGGAGTATTGCCTAAATTATAGGTAATCAAGGCTAAGGTACAAAGATAATCAGCATGATTACTCTGTATCAAAAGCGCTTTATCGATAGCGCGTTTTGCCTTTACATGTAAAGAAAGTGCGGTCAAAATTTGTGCATGGAGATGATGAAAGGAAGCATTATTTGGCTCGAGAGAAAGAAGTGTTTGTATCTCCAAAAGGGCTTCTTGATGGCGTTCAAGACTAAAAAGAACAAAGGCTTTAAGATAGAAAAAGTAAGGCTCTTGTGGAAAATACTCCAGCGCTTTATGAACCCATTGCAAAGCCTCATCAAAGCGCTCCAATCCTATCATCGCCATAATCGTATAACGATACGCATCTGCTTGTTCCTCGCCTTGCGTGGCAGAAAGAGGGATGCTTACATGTAAGCATTCTTCGTATCGTTCAAGTGAGTAGAGAACATTAAGCTTTTGTATCGTTTCATTCATCGCTTCGCCCTTGTATACGCTACACAATCCTTACATCGGTAGCAAATCATCGCTAAAAAAAGCCCAAAAGAGAACGGATAAAGATACGGGTATGAAGCTAAGCCAAAGATACTAAGAAGTGTAAAAACCACTATCGTCCAGTACTTTTGCGATGGCATGTGATAACGCATCTCCATAGTATAAGCAACGCCGACACTCAGAGCCAAAGTTCCTAAGCTCATGCAAACACGCATCCACGAAGCAAGCGCATAACCATGCTCTTCAAGGCTGAGCGAAAAAAGTATGCCATATACTATGCCAAACCAACCGTAATGCACAGTGACAGCAAAGAGTTTTTGGAAATGATGAATGGTCATCGTATAGTTTCTCCTCTTGTTCAACAAGGTCACTACAAAAATTAGACTGGTATTAAAATCGATATTATGCCAAAAATCTCAAAGCAAAGTAATGCTTGATATAAATCAAGATAAATCTTTTTTACTCCTGCTAAGATGCCATTTCAATTTTAAATAGGAGTGATTATGTCTTTAAATATGTTTTGTGACCAATGTTCGATGAGTGCCTTAAATGGCTGTGGCTCTAAAGGTCAAGATATTGGAACTTGTGGCAAAGATGCTAACCTAGCGAAGCTTCAAGATATTATGATTTATGGTCTTAAAGGTTTAAGTGCGTACAGAGGTCATGCCAATGAATTTGGTGCAGATACTAAAAAAGTCGATGATGTCATCGCTGAAACACTTTACTTTACACTCACCAATGTCAACTTCAACTTTGATGACCACATCAAACAACTTATGAAAGTAGGAACTGCGGGTATCGAGATGATGAACATCTTAAGTGAAGCGCACACTTCACACCTTGGCGTCCCAACACCTGTCAAAATTAGCCAAAATAAGGCTGAGGGAAAAGGCATCTTAGTCAGTGGACACAACCTCGATATGCTTCACGAACTTCTTAAACAAACCGAAGGCAAAGGCATCAACATCTATACCCATTCAGAGATGCTTCCTGCTCATGCGTACCCAGAGCTTAAAAAATTTACACACCTTAAAGGTAATATCGGAAAAGCATGGTTTGACCAAGCAGTATTGTTTGAGCAATGGGCTGGAACTATCATCGTGAACACTAACTGTATCGTTCCACCAAAGAAAAGTGCAACTTACATCGACCGTATGTACACTTACGACATCGTAGGCGTTAAAGAAGGTAAAAAAATCCAAGGAAATGACTTTGCTGAAGTTATCGCTCAAACGCTTTCATTGCCAGATATCACAGGATTTGACAGTGAAGATACATTGGTAACTGGTCACCATTATAAAACGATTTTAGGACTTGCTCCTCAAATCTTAGAAGCCGTACAAGCAGGAAAAATCAGCCAGTTCTTCGTCATCGCAGGTTGTGATGCTCCCGGAAAAGGTGGAGAATACTACAGAGAACTTGCAAGTTCATTGCCAAATGACTGCGTCATCTTGACTTCAAGTTGTGGTAAATTTAGATTTAATGACATCGATTTTGGGACAGTAGCAGACACGAGCATCCCTCGTTACCTAGACCTTGGACAATGCAACGACAGCAACGGCGGTATCCACATCGCTCTAGCAATCAGTGCAGCACTCAATACACCAGTAAACGACCTACCTATCTCTATCGTTCTAAGCTGGATGGAGCAAAAAGCGGTTCTTATCTTGTTATCACTGTTTAGCATCGGCATCAAAGACATCTATCTAGGACCAAAACCACCACAATTTGTGACTGATGATATTTTCGCATTCTTACAAGAAAACTTCAACCTTCACTTAACAGGCGACGCGCAAGAAGATATGAAAAATTTATTGATTAAAAAAGTAGCGTAAGCTTTACATGTAAAGATGAGAAAGCCTTGAGAGAGGCTTTCCCCTCTTCTAAAGTGTTTGTTCTTTTAAAACAAATCTATCAAAACTCAACACCTCGACATCTTCAATCGTCTCATTGGTGTCATAGGTAATGAGCTTACAAACCTCGCCCTCTTTTTTAAAATATCCAAATGCCCCTAATTCGCGCTTTTTGGTCCTCTCTTCACGAATGTCATACGAAACTTGATAGAGCGTTTGAGCGCTATAAAAATCAACTTCATAAGTTTCTCTTAGATAACTTAGCGCTCTATCGCTTTGGTAGAGCGCATTAAAGACAAGATTTTCCAAAGCATTTCCCATGTTGGATGAATTGCGAGGGGCTATTTGTAAAAAGCCATTATCGTTGATGTAGATTTTTTTCATTGATTTGATGCGCTCTTTTTCTTTGGTATGAAACCTATCCAACCGCTGAACTAAAAATACCTCTTCAAAATAGTGAATATACTCTTTAATAGTCTTATCGCTTATCCCAAATATCCCCGCTAAAGTAGTGTAATTGAGCAAAGATGTAGCGTTGGAGAGTAAATAGAAAAAAAGACGCTCAATGGTTTCGCTATTTCGAATATTATAGCGTGGCACGATGTCACGGTAGATAATATTTTTAGCATAGCCGATGAGTAACTCTTTTTTGGTTAAAGGCTCTTCCATATCAAAAACCTCGTAAAACCCTCCCCATGTCATATACTCTTCTTTGGCTCTGGCTATAGCTATTTTGTTTGTGATTTGGGCTAACTCATCGGTGTAATCAATGCCTTTATAATCCAAAAACTCCCTAAAGGAAAAGGTATCAAGATGGATATTTAAACTTCGCCCCGTAAGTAATGTGCCTAGTTCACTCGAGAGCATAGAAGAGTTTGAGCCTGTTATGATAAACTTTATATCACTGGATTCATACTTGCTTTTGATATAAACTTGCCAGTTACTAAAAAATTGTATCTCATCAAAAACGATGTATTGCTTACCCTTTGGATCGATTAGTTTTAAATACTCCTCAACAATCGTTTCCAAAAAATTAGCATCATGGTGATACTCTAAAAAGTAAGGTTGTTCCAGATTGACAAAAAGGATGTTGTGAGGATTTACGCCTTGTTTCACAAGATGGTTAATCGCCGTTTTCGCCAAAGTGCTTTTTCCACATCTTCGAATCCCCGTAATCGTAATGACATGCTTCAACGGAAGATACCGCATCAGCGTTTTTTCTTGCGTCCTTTTTGCATAACTTTTAAAAACACCATTCCAATGAGGATTTTGCTCTTGCAGTATATTTTTTATCATAATTCTCTAATTCCTTTCTATAATAGGAAATGTACTTCTGTATATTATAACAAAATAGAGATATTTGTCAAATATAATAAAGAGTATTGCTGTTATTGAATAGGTGGTGTAAGCTTTACATGTAAAGAGGAGAAAGCTTCAATGGAGGCTTTCTTGATTTTATTTATTATCGAATGCGTTTAATGCCAACAACATCTATCTTTGTCCCAAACAATATCTTCGCCTTTTATTTTATTGAATTCCCTTATGACTTTTCTATCAATAGTAAGCGTTTTATGTGTCGTTTCAAAAACAAATTCGTTACCAAATTTTTCTTTGATAATCTCGACAAGCCCCACTTGAGGCAAAGAGCCATTTTTCTTTATTTCATTTAACATAAAACTAGCAACATCTTTTACAGTCATCATAATTTCCTTTTTTACACATCTTGTAAGTTTGTTGCATCATACAAAAAATATCATTAAAGAAGAAAGCTTTACAAAAATATGCTAAAATAAGGCACTACAAACATCGACAAGGGGCAAATGATGAACACAACAGTTACCATCAAGTCATCCAAAAGAAGCGGTAAGCCTTGCATTCGAAATTTAAGAATTACAGTTTATGATGTCCTCAACATGCTAGCAAATGGCATGAGCTACGATGAGATTTTAGAAGACTTTCCAAAGCTTACAAAAGAAGACATCCTAGCAGCACTTGCCTATGCTGCCGATAGAGAGCATAAAACACTTACAGCAAAACTCAGTGCATAAACTCCTTTTTGACAATAATATCTCCCATCGCGTATTGCCAAAAATAGCGGACATCTTCCCCAATTCCTTACATGTAATGCTCAAAGACCTTGACGAATCAACCGACTTGGAAGTATGGAGATATGCAAAACTCCATGACTTTGCCATCGTCACCAAAGATTCTGATTTCAACGATTTGGCGATTTACCGAGGCATCCCACCCAAAATTATCTGGATCAAACTGGGAAATTGTAAGGTTGACGCTATTGCTACGGTGTTGCAAGAAAATTATGAGAGCATCGTAGAATTTTTAGACGATGATGTAAGCGCTATTTTGGAGATATAAAAGTTAGAAATACTGCTTAAAAATCTGTGTAAATATCTTTACATGTAAAGATGGAAAAACCTTAAAAACAAGCTTTCCCTGTACCCATCCCAAGTCGCTAATAAAGTAATCGCTCTTCTTCATCTCTAATTTGTTCTCTATTTCGTGTATATTCGAAGCCTTCTTTTGCCCATTTTAAAAATTCGACCACACTTTCGTTATTCTCATATAACTTCAACATACTAGTTGTATTGGATATTTTCTCATTAGCAACTGGAACATAAGAGCCACTCCAACTTTCATGTCTGGTTTGTATACTACTGTATAAATCTTTATCAGTAGGAAATTCAGTTAAAAGCTTAATGACAATATCTGGTAAAGTGTCACTTTTAAAATCAATATTTAGAGAATCTGCAACTATATATTTAGCTTTTTTATAATTTGTTGTTTTTAACCAACTTATTACATCATCTGCATTTATATACGAAAAGATTGAATGATTGAACCAATGAGATAGATAACCACCTTGCATAAAATCAATAAAACGACTGTATAGAGGATAACTTGTTGGTTTCAACTCATCAAGTCTATTTTTTATTTTTTCCCAAAAAAACTCTGGGTATTTTTGTATAATTTTATATATTGAATGAAATCCTCTATCTTCAAATTTACCCTCATTGTCAAATTCGCTTAAAATAGCTTCCCATATATGCGATAATAAGCCATCATCCAGTTCCAATTCATTTATAAAATAACTATCAATCATTTCATCTATATCATGATGAAGTTTGTGCAACGAAATACAATTAAAGATTTTATGTTCTAGATAATATTTAGTATATTTTTCTATTAACTCTTTATCTTTTTGATGATTTACATATTGCATACATAAAATAAAACTATCGCATTTGTTGTCAATATAAGAATTTAGTCTATCAATAAAATTAACGAATTCCTGCTTAGCTAAATCTCTAAGCCAAAACCCAAAAGTCAAATTTTCTAACAGGTGGGATTCTATTTCTTTTTTTTCCAGTAGCATATATAAATATTTTATACTTACTTCTGTAGGTTTCGAATAATGTATAAAATCAAGCATCAAACTTTTATCATTTAGTTTTGTATATATTTCATGGAATAGCGCATTATAGTTCTCAGTAATATCTATTGGACTATTAAACAAATATGCTAATATAAACCTATTATTTGAATTTTTCGTTAGAGTGGGGATAAGATTTAATATATCTTCATATAAATTGCCTTCTATGTCCATTTTGGCAAGTTCTTTCCCAAGGTCGAAAACATTTGAAGTGCTCTTTTCTAATAAACCAGTATAGTCTCTATGAATCCAAATATCCTGAGCAATAACTTTACAATGCTTTTCAAAAGCTTCTTCTGAGTTATATCTATATCGTTCTGTCTGAAAAAATAACTCTTTTGCCTCTTTTATATCAGTTGTATCAGTAAATTTATTGTAGAGACTCTTTAATCTTTTGATAATGGCTTTGGATAATTTTTCATCCTTGTCATATTTAAGGATCATTGATATTTCTTCAAATAGTAAAGATTTCAAATACGGATGTGCACTTAATAATTTTTCAATAAACTCTAAAAGCCAAATATTAATTTGATTATATTGCATCATCATTCTGCTTGAATGTAGTAAATCATTTAATATTTTTGACTGTAAGTTTATAGATGAATTCTCATATACAAATGTTATTAACTCTTTTAATTTTTCAAAATATGCATCTATCTCTGCTTGTGTTTCAGGATGATAGTGTTCTGGAATAAATTCAGGAAAGGTTGCGTGATTTTTATGCGTTGCCATATAATTAAGTTGAGGATATGATCTACTTAATGCCTCTAATAATATCAATCTATCTTCATTTTCTGAGTACTCTTTATATAAGTTTTTTAATAACTCAAGACGATTAACAATATTTACTTCTGTACCACCAAGTATTAATTGAAAAGTATCGTTAAATACACCTTTTGAATTATTCCCCCAAGATTCATTCTCAGCTCTTGCCAGCTGAAAAAGTATCCTAACACTGTCCAAGAATGTATCTTTTGAGGCTATTAATATTTCTAATGTATGGACAAGATATCTTCTTCCATCTGTTAGTTTTAAGAAATCTTCTTTTGTTTTGTCTTTTAGTAATTTTTTTAAAATGCCAATAGAATATTTTTCATCTTTTAGACACAATGTATACAATATTTTAGAACCAAAACCATCACTTATTTGTTCATATGTGAGCTTTGATAAAATCTGAAAAAGTAAATCCTTGTGTTGAGGTGTATCAAACGGCACACCTCGTAGCTTTTCAAAAAAGCCACTCATCAAGCCTTCATTATTCAGTTTTTGGAACAATTCATTAATAAAGTTATAATCATTGATTTCGATAAATTGGTTAAATAGATGAATAGAAATAGGTCGTGGACTTATATACAAAAATCTGCCTGCTTTTCTTATAATGCCTTTTTTTACTAAATGATCTATTGTAATTGTTGATGCTACTAAATCAATTTTGAAATGTTCAAAAATAATCTTTTTATACTGACTAAATTCATCTGTATTTGGAAACATTTTAAATATAGAGATTGCTTGAAGAATTTTTATATCCTCTGCTTTATCAGTAATTTTACTTAAAATATTATCTAATAACCATGATTTAAAATCTGGATTATTAGTATCACCTTTTTCAATATCAAATGATTCTGCCATAAAATAGGCAAGTCTCGGATATCCTTCCGTATAATAAGCAATTTTTTTAGCTAAATCGTCATTTAATAAATGATTTACTTCTTGAATTAATTTTACTGTTTCTGCCTCTTCTAAGCCCTCTAGCATAATTCTTTTTTCATCTTTACAATGAATTTTATCTTGAGTCGATAAAACTTGGTCAATTGTAATTACAACTAAATTTGGATAGGTTTTTAAGTGTCTATAAATTTGAACATGACTGTCATAAGGGCATTCATCAATGACAAATATCACTAATTCTTGACTGTTAGTTGGAAGCTTTTTGCAAAATACTTGTAAATCGCTTAAAATAGAATCATTATAGCTTTGAACATATAGAACAAAATTCTTATATTTTTCATCATTCAGTGTTTCGTAGATAAATCTCGTTTTTCCAATTCCTGAGAAACCCTCCACACGGATAAATGATGAACTTTGAGAAGTTAATGTTCTATCAATTTCTTCTCGTATTTGAGCGATACTAGTTTCTCTTTTTTTATCGTTTATATATTTTACATCATCACTAAACTGGTTTATCTCACGCTCATAAAAATCAAATAACTCAAAATATTTTGTATGTAGATTACGACTTAAATATATCTGCGGAATACTACTAGCCCATTCTGTTAGTTTTGTTAATCCAAAAATTTTTACAGATACATTTTGGTAACCTTTACTTTTAAATACTTCTTTTAGCACTCTTTCTTTTTCTTCAAATTTAATTGCAGGTAAATCAGTTTTATTGGTAATGAGTAAATAGGTATACCCACTTTGAATCAATTCTTTAAGTTTTGGTTTTAAATCTGTTTTATCGCTTTTGAGTATTTCATGTTCAAACCAAGGTTTATCACCTATTTCTGTCGCTTTGAATTGAAATACTACATTTGAATTTGGCAAAAATAGATGATTTACAGGAATGGGTTTATTAAAATTATTAAACTCTCCATCTGAACCACCATCACCAGTTTTAGTATTCAAAGAGATATCTAACCCTTGATTTAGCAAATTTAACTTTGCAATTTCATAATACATAATTTGATAAACTAATGCTGGTAATCCAACTTCATCTAAGTTTTTTATATCATTTATATCAGTGTCAGATATTGCCATAATAATTTTCCTATTTTTGTTTCTTAGCAAGTTTATCATAAACGGATTTTAGAAAAAAGGTAAAGCTAAATTTTAAACTTTTTTACCCATGCATTGGTTATGTACCTTTAATGATATTTCGACATTTCGGGTATCCACTACATCCGTAAAATTCTTGTCTTGTTTGTCTATTTTGTCTTAAAACCATCTCTTTGCCACATCGTGAGCATATTTTAGTTGTTTGTATTGGCATGGGCTTTGTATCGTGTCGCTCTTGTAAGTTGGCAACATGTTCTCTATCGGTTGAAAAGCTTTGTTTGAGGCGTTTTTGGTTTAGGGTTTCTATCGTCATGTCAAATTGATAGGCGGAGAGTTTTTCTTCTTGGAAAGATTCAATATAAGAAGTGTATTTTGCATTGATAAAAACATTTTCTGGCATAGTTGTTTTAAACTCGCAATCGCCGATAAACACAACAATCGAGATAAGACTTTGCGCTGGCAATGCCAATATCTCTTCTAAGGCTTTGGTATGTCGATAATTTTGGCGTAAAGGATTTTGAAAGCGGTGTTTCTCTTTGAAGATTTGCTGTGTCCACTTTTCTTGGTGCTCATCCCCAAAAATCCACCCTTTCATGTTTTTTGTCTCAATCACAAAAACACCATAACGAGAGACAATAACATGGTCTATCTGCGTGGTTGAGCCGTCATTTAATTGTAAAGTGATGTTTTTGATATTGACATATTTGTCTTTATCAAGGTGCAAAGAAGTCGCAACATTGACCGTAAATTCGCCAACTTTGCCTTTCATCCAAGGTGTTTTAAATAAAATACCCAGTACAAAAACAGAACCAAGGAACCAAAAAATCACTTTATTTGCCTTTACATGTAAGAAATAAAATCACCATTATTGTATCTATTTTAAAACACCATCAACCTCTATCACCTTATCACCAACTTCAATTCTCTCACCCAAAACAATTTTAGCGCGTTTTCTAAGCTCAACTTCACCGTTTCGTTTAACCGCTCCCTCTTCGATGAGCATCTTAGCTTGCCCTCCACTCTCAGCAACTCCCGTAACTTTGAGAAGTTTAAATAACTCTATGAAGTCTTCTTCTAATTCAAATTTCATTTTCATTCCTTCATTTTCTTTACATGTAAAGAGTTCAATGTTTGGATTGTAGCATAGTTTGAGAGCGTAAGGTGAGATTATTAACTCTTTACATGTAAAGCCAAAAGTATGAAAAATTGGCTTTGATTTTTTTATCTTTTGCTTGTTGCATCTATTTTATAAAAAATTAAATAATTAGCGCTATAATATATCGTTATATATGTTTAAATATAACGGTGTATTGAAACAAACTTTACACATCAAAAAGGAAATGCTATGTCTAAGCCTGATTCTCGCTTAATGCCTCTACAAAAAGACAATGTGTCATTTTTCTTTAATACACTTTGTAAGATGCGCACCCAAGAACATATTGTATTTCCTCCGATTAAAGCGCCTTCTCTTTTGTTTTTACAATCCATTGGACAAGAGAAACTCACTCGATTAATCGTACATCACCATAGTCTTTTTAGGCAAATTGCTGCGGTAAATTTTTACCAAAAAGAGTACCAAACGATTATGGATGAAGTTACAAAAGCGGCTCATTTTATGATGGAAGCATTTGGTTGTGGTAAAATTTATACAACGGAATATGGTTTAGATATGATAACAAATGGGCAAAAGCCTTTCTTGATGGATGAACGAACGAGAGAACTTTGGCTCAATTTGTACATCAATGCCTTGCGCGACTTTGACTTCCCCAAAAAGATTCTTGCAGAATTTTGGGATTGGATAGAGTTGTTTTCATTGCGCATGTTAAATACCGCCAGCCTTAAACATCTTCCTCGAAGATACTATTTTGAATCCATTAAAAGAGAAATTGAAACCGTATAGCCCTATTCAAGCATCTTACATTCAAATTACCTTTACCTTTATAACTTAGCGTATTTGGCTATAATGCTTTAAACACCTAAGGAATCATCCACATGCAAGACAAAACCGATAATCCAGCCACTAAAAAGTACTATGACCATGTCAGTATCGCAAAACGAACGAAGCAAGTGGCGTATCTTGTGGCGCAACACGATAAAACTGCTATGTTGGAGCAGTGGCTTAAAAATAATGCTAAGAAACGAATCGCCGTTCTTGTAAAAAGCAAACGCACCGCAGATGAAATAAGCAAATATCTGGCATCAAAAGGCATCCTTGCTACTTCAATCCATGGTAATCATAGAGTTGAGCAAAAAGAAGAAGCGTCTAAGGCGTTTAATGCATCTAAGATAAACATTATCATCACTACCGATATGATTTTAAAATCTCTTAATTTAGCGAAGATAGAAGTCATCGTCAACTATGACCTACCTCAAGCTCCTGATGAGTATTTTGTGCGACTTCGTCATGTTGATGAGATTGGTGAGGCTATCGCTTTGGTGAGTAAAGAGGAAAAAACTGCGCTTGAGATGATAGAGCTGATGATGAAACAATCAATGCCAAAAGAAAAACTGAAAGATTTTGTTCCAACGCCTGCACCACAAGGCAAAAGGCCAGAACAAAAGACTAAAGAGAAAAAACCTCGTCGTATTAAAGCGTAAAACTCACTGCTTGTGCCATTTTTTGCATGACTTTAGCGCTTACATGTAAAGCTTCAAGCTCCTCTGGCAATAGTTTATAATTGAGGATTTTACTTGCTCCTTCTTTGGTGACGACGACAGGAACATTGAGTACGACATCGCTTAAACCGTATTCGCCATCTAGGTAAACGCCTAGGGGTAAAACGGAGTGTTCGTCGTTGGCGATGGCTCGGATGATGCGAAAGACACTTGCGGCGATACTGTGGTTAGTGTTGCCTTTTTTGTAAAAGATTTCAAATCCAGCGTTGATGACATCTTCATAGATTTGTGCTTTATCGAGTAAGGGTAAGCCATTGAGCGAACAAAAGGTATCGACATCTAAACCACAGATATTGCAGATACTCCACGGCAAGGTGCTTCCTTTGCCGTGCTCACCTAGCACAAAACCGTAGATATTTTTAGGGTCTATGCCCACTTTTTTGCTGACGATTTTCATAAAACGCGCTGTATCGACCAAAGTGCCCGCACTGATAAGTCGCTCTCTTGGGTACAAACCTTCGTTATAGGCGATATGCGTTAAAACATCGACAGGATTGGTCACCATAAGGATGATGGCATTGGGTGCGTAAGTGTAAAGTTCGTGGATAATGGTTCTAATAAGCGCAGCATTCTCACCCAAAAGCTCATCTCTGGTTTGATTGCCTTTAAGCGTTGCACCTGCGGTGATGACGATAACATCAAATGATGCACAGTCTTGATAATCCCCATGGTGGATACGGGTATTGCTTGCATAGGTGAATGAAGAGACATAGGAAAAATCTTCGATTTCTGCCCATGCTTTGTCTTTATTGCGATTGACTAAAACTATCTCGTTCATGTTTCCCATGGTTAAAAGATAATTAACCAGTTCTACACCAACGCCCCCTGCTCCGATGATTCCTACGCGCATAGCATTCCTTTAAAAAAATTCCAAGTCATCCTCGGCTTCTTCTTGTGAAGCAGAAAACATCATTTCAAACTGAATGGTACTGGAGAGTAATGAAGCATCTAAATAGTGAATATCCACAGCCGTTCTCTCTTGCAAAACAGTCTTTACCCAAGAGAGCATATCTTCTACAATCGCCCCTAAGATAACCAAAATCGCTTTCTTTTTAGGATGATTTGGCAACACTGAGAGATTTTGTTCTAAAAACTGTGATAACTTTGAGAGACTAAAACCCAAATCTCTAAAATCTGTATTTTTTTCCAAAATAGCCGCATAAACGAGAAAATGTTCATACACACGGGTGAAATAGCCCTCATCATACTCTATATTTTTATCATGAACAATATCGCTAAGTTCATGAGCGCACTCCAAGATATCGTGTCTATCAAAATCATCCATACTGCCCTCAGCATAAAATTCCTCAGCGGTTATCTTAGCTTCATCTTTATAATGCATCTTGTCCAAATCTTGTTTAAGCGTATCAGAGCCATAGATGAAAAAATCTTCTTTAGATTCACCTTCGTAGGCAAAAGATTCGAAGACAAACTCTTCTATGATGGCAAGGTTTTGAGTAAAAGTATCATCTGGTTTTGTTTGATTTTGATTCCATTCTCGACATAAAACAAAATAAAGACTATAAAATTCTTGTAAATTATGGACAGGTATATGCTTTTCTCTATGTGCTTTTGCGCCCTCTTCGATGTAGGCGTAAGCTCGTTTGATGTCTGAGTAGATGTAAACGGTGAGTTTGGCGACTGCCATATTGTGAACTTTGGAAACCTCTGGGTCAGATAGATACTCTGCTAGCTTTGGAGCCTCCATAATAAATTTTTCAAACGGTAATACAACACTATCTACCAACGATTCAAGACTTTTGATACTAATACCCATAATGCAACCTTTTTATAAACTGACATGACGGGAAGTATATCAAAAATTTTGAAGAAGAGAATAAATGAAGTGGCTAAAAATGAGCCAAAATCTTTACATGTAAAGGGGATTTGTTCAAAAGAGTGGCAATCCTACCAAAGTAAGTTGCCCTCTTTTGAATGCGTATTTTATGAGTCTTTTTTAGCTTTTTTATCGTTGCGTTTCTCTTTTAAAGACTTCTCAGGCTTTTTCTTCACTTCTTTTTTAACATCTTTACTTTTTGCCATACTATCTCCTTTGTTGGGGTTTATTTTGACTATTGTATACGACTTAGACTTAAAGAACAAAACTTTCAAATACTTTACATGTAAAGAATTTTTCCTTGTGTTTGTTATAATGTGCCTAACCCACTAAGGA
>JAQWCT010000205.1 GCA_028705785.1 Sulfurospirillaceae bacterium
TTGTTAAAACCATGAATACTGCGGCAAGTAAATCCATACCTAAAACAGCTTCTATCTTAAGTGATACGATTTCAAATATGAGCGTTGAAGATGCACAATCTATCGTGAGTGGTGGCAATACAGCGGCGACAGATTATTTTAAAAACAAATCGGGTACAAAACTGCTCACTGCTATCATGCCTATTATCAAAGAGAGCGTGAACGATAGTCAAGTGATGAGTTCCTACCAAAGTCTCAAAAAATTTGGTGGTGGGACTCAAGCATCATCGCTTGGAAACAATGCCCTTTTAGGACAAGCTTCTAGTGCTGCAAAATCTTTGGGAATGGGTGATGCACTGCCAAGCAGTGATGAAAATATCGAAGATTATATCGCTAAAAAAACACTGGATGGGCTTTTCTACATGATTGCCGATAAAGAAAAGGCCCTTAGAAGTAATCCTCTTGGAAGTGGTAGTAAAATTATCCAAGAGGTATTTAAAAAATAGTTACACTTCAGGTGTTGATGTTAAAGGAGGATGAGGAATGCTTATCCTCTTAGCATCAAATGCTAATTTTACTTTTTCGAGCATATTAAAATTGACTTTGGCATAGTCCTCATTTTTAACCCACACTCGTACAAAAAGCTTAACACAAGTAGGGGCTAGTTCACCAACTGCGACAAAAGGAGCAGGTTCACTTAAAACATTCTCTTCGCTACTCGAAATTTCTTGAAGCGTCTCTTTGGCAAGGCGTAAATCATCTTCATAGCCAATGCTAAAAACCATATCCACTCTGCGGGTATCTTTTACTGAAAAATTGGTGATATTTTTACCAATAACTGCAGAATTAGGAATGATGATTTGTTTATTATCCCCTGTTTTTAAAACAACACTAAAAAGGTTAATCTCTTCAACTACACCACTCTCACCTGCAACTTGCACCGAGTGTCCTACCCTAAATGGTCTAAAAAACACCAGTAAAACACCTGCTCCTACATTGGACAAAGTACCTTGTAGCGCTAAACCAATAGCAAGACCCGCTGTACCTAAAACTGCAATGAATGAGGTCGTATTAATGCCTAATTGACTGAGTGCTGCTAAGATAATAACCACTAAAAGAGCGCCATAAATCACATTGGAGAAGAAGCCCGTAATCGTCTCATCTATCTTTGATTTTCGCATTCCTTTGGCAACAAGTGCTGTTAAAATAACAGCAATCTTTTTACCGATAAAAAAGATTAATAAAGCAACAAGAGCATTCATACCATGCAGTGCTAAAAATTTTAAAACTATGTCTGAGTTAAATTCCATTATTCAATCCTTGATTATTTTTTGAAAAGAGCATCTACTCTTCGATTTTCTGCGCGACCTGCTTCAGTATCATTCGTTGAAATAGGTTGCATTTCTCCATAAGCTTCTGTCGTGATCTTTGCCTCGCCAATCCCCAAATCAGCCAAGGCCTTAGCCACTGCTTTAACTCTTTTTTCTGAAAGTTTTTGGTTATACGCTTCACTCCCTTTTGCATCGGTGTGACCTTCTAAAATAACACTATAGCCACTATTTTGTTTCATAAAATCAGCCACTTTAGCAATCTCTGTCATATACTCAGACTTAATCACAGATTGGTCAAAATCAAATCCTACATGTAAGCGAATAATTTTCGGACATCCAAACTCATCTACAACTGTATTTTTAGGCGTATTGGAGCATTTGTCTTTATCATCATAGACACCATCATTGTCAGTATCGACTATCTTCGTGGCTAAAAGAGAAGTTGGCTTTGGGGCTTCCCCTACCGCTGGTTTTGCTTTTGCATCAAGAGGAATGACAAACCCTAAACTGTAAAATAGATTATTATCCCCATTATGGGCTTTGAACGCATGTCTGACTTCTGCTTTAAGGGCAAAATTTTCATTCATCCAGTATTTGACACCACCGCCATACTGTGCAAACATACTGTCTTTATTGTCAAATTGTTCATTTTTAACATCTTCATATCCAACACCAATTAAAGCATATAACGCACTCTCTGGAGTCATTTTATACTCTTTAACTAAGTTGCCATAATAACGATTGAAAGAGGTCTCAAACGAGGAAACATCGTAATCAACACCGCTTGAATGATCGTATCCTACTTCAAACTGATGAAACACGGTACTTTCCAAGTTGATTCCCAGTCGCAAGCCATAAGTGAGGTGAGTTCCTAAATCCAAGTTTCCCTCAGGCAAAACACCCCCTAGCGTCGGAGTCACTTCATAATGATGATTTGCGGTATTGGCAAACGACAATGTCGTAGCCATGATGGCTGAAAACAGAATTTTTTTCATATTTTTATCCTTATACGGTCATGAATTTTAGCATAAAAATTTTCCCACATCCTTAAAAATCTGGTTTCATCCAATCTATGGTATTGTGCATCACACCTATCATCGAATTTGAAACAGGCGTTATCTCTTTATTGACAACGGTGATGGAATTTGGAATAACGAGGAAAAGGTAGGGATTGTCTTGAACGATTTTGGCAAAGATTTCTTTATAAATTGCATCAAATTTTTCTTGATCAACGACTTTTTCAGCTTTTTTAATGAGGGTATCAACCTCATCATTATGATAGCCGATAAAGTTAAAGCCACCTTTTTTTTGTGACTCGCTATGCCAAATAGAATAGGCATCAGGTTTAAGTCCCAAAGCCCAACCCATCAACACTGCTTCAAACTTTCGAGGCATAATGACAGTATTAAGAAATGCTTGCCACTCCATGATGCGAAGCTTCATTATTACACCTGATTTTTTCAACTGATGTTGTAAAATCTGAGCCGAGTAACTTCCGCTTCCACTCGCACTCGTACTGAGCTCAAACTCCAAAGGATGATTTTCATCATACCCCGCTTCTTTGAGCAATTCTTTGGCTCTTTTAATGTCGGGGTTAGGCGATTTTACGGTTTCGTTAAAGGCACCCGTCCCGGGTAAAAAAGGTCCATTGCATACTTTTCCATGCCCAAAGTACAAAATATCCACTAACTCTTGCCTATCAATCGCCAAAGAGAGCGCTTCTCGTACTTTGGGATTTTTAAACTTTTCGCTTTTAAGATTAAATCCCAGATATGAAAAATTATGCGCAATATCTTCGTAAATCGTGTAATTCTTTTTCAACTCATCATCGATTTGTCGCTCTAGTTGCAAAGGAGTTAGTGAGCCCACATCCAGTTTTTTGGACTTCAACATTAAAAACTCCGCTGATTTGTCAGGGAGATAGTGAAAAATGATTTTGTCTAAATTAGGCTTATGGATAAAATAATTTTTATTTGCCTCTAAAACGATGTCTTTTGAGATGCTAAAACTCCCCAGTGTATAAGGACCAGTACCTAGTGGTGCTTGATTAAATTTGCTTGTCATCAAATCTTTTTCATCTTTGAGTAAATGTTGTGGCAATATCTCCATCATCCAAACCTCAAGGGCTTTAAAGTAGGGATATTTGTATTTGACTTCCACCGTGAAGTCATCTAACATCTTTACATGTAAGATATGCATAAACCCAGAAGAGTAAGGGGTATAAATCGTAGGAGAGAGTATCGTCTCGTAAGTAAAGACTATATCTTTGGCACTAAAAGGAACACCATCACTCCATGTGACGCCTCGTTTAAGATGAAAAACAAGAGTGGTATCATCGATAAATTGGTAGCTTTCACAAAGTTCTGGGATGACTTTTCCGTCTTTATCATAAGTGACAAGGGCATTAAAAAGCCATTTGGTAATTTCACTACTCGCAGAGTCAGTCGATAAAATAGGATTAATCCGACTAGGATTTGAGGTGATAGACAAATGTAAAGTACTCGCAAGAACATTACATGTAAAGAAAAGGATTAAAAGAAGTGTTTTCATGGGAAAGATTATAACATATTGGGAGGGTAAAAAATGGAGCGCTTAGTCCGGGCAAACTTCGCGCTCATTTTTTTAAAGTTGTTAAGTTATACACAAAAAGGAGGTAATTGTCTTGGTAATGAAAGTATAGGAGGATAGGTTAAACACTAAATTAACCTTTTATAAACAAAAAGTTAATAGGAGTTATTTTCTCTTTTTTTATTAAATTCATTTCAAAGCCGTAGTATAATACCGATAAAAAAAGGAAGTCTATGAAACTCAGTATTGCTAAGCTTGATGATATCGATGATATTTTAGCACTTCATTTTAAATACCAAATCAATTCTATCTCCGAAGAAGATAAAAAAGATGGTTTTGTCACCACTGCTTTTACGAAAGAGCAATTGGAGCATTTGATAGAATCTGAACAAGGTATCTTTATCGCTAGAGACGATACACAAGTTGTCGCCTATGTCATGTCTGCATCATGGCAATTTTGGTCTGCTTGGCCTATATTTGCGTGTATGCTCGCAGATTTGGAAAAACTTTCTTATCTTGGACAAAAGATTACCCCTTTTAATTCTTACCAATATGGTCCTGTTTGCGTGGATAAAAGTGTGAGGGGAAGTGGTATTTTAGAAACACTTTTCGATTTTGCCAGAGAACA